>DASXQM010000139.1:0-12542 GCA_036507195.1 Pyrinomonadaceae bacterium
CCCCTTACGCTTTCGCCGTTGCGGCCGTTGTCTGGCGGCGCGAATCCCACCAGATCTCGATCAGATTCGCTGCCGGCCCAACAAAGAACAACGCAAAGATAGGAGCGTACACGACTTGATCCAACCTCAGGAAAAACTCGACCAGGGCAACGCAGAATGCGACCACGCATTGTCCCATCTTTGAACGAACGGTCGTTTTCGGATCAGTGATCATAAAGAACACGAACAGTTGGTACATTGGCCCGGTGATCGGCGCCATTTCCGCCTGCCAGGGATCGCCGGTAATCCAGCTGCGCAAAAATGCAAACACAACAAAGGAAACAACGTAAGTAGCGCTAATGTGAAAGCGCCTGGCGCGCCAAATGATGATCGAACCCAACGTCCAGATAACCAACAGCGACCAGTAGTTGTTACCCCACTGAATACTCAGAACCGCCATTGTCTCCGCCGCCAGAAACAACAGCACCGCGATACCAAAGTTGGATGGATTCCAAATATGGCGCCCCTTCACGCGCAGGACATACTTCGACATGATCGAGATGACGCTGCATAACGCATAGGGCCAGTAGGCCGGTGAACGCACCAGGATGCCGACGCTTATTCCCGTAATGTAAGCGCTGGCCAGATTAAGCCACTTGCCAAAGAAAATGCGCCCCAGTATCAACTCGGTAATGAGCGCCACGACGATTGCCAGCGCGGTCTTTCGGTAGCTTTCCAGGATGCCGTAGGAGAGGTGGCCGATCAGCAGGATGCAGGTAATGAAAAGAGGAGCGACGTAACGATTATCGAAACGGATCTTTCGCCTGCCGGCCACAGCTAGCGGCGAGGGCGTGGAATCGCTCGGGGAGTCTCCCGGGAAATTACCCGGGGAGTCGCTCGTAGACTCGCTCATGCAGGCTCCTTTATCTTGTTAATTTGGCGGGCCAACGGTGGCTCGATAGTTTGTACTTTTCCGGACGGCCAGCGGATCACTGCTTTTTCGATTTGCGGATTCTTGCCTAAACCAAAGTGTAACCGCCGCTGGTTTTCAGCACAGAAGCCGCTACCACCTGTGACCGTCTGCACCTGCTGCAAACCGTTCCAGAAAAGTTTGACTTCGGCGCCCAGCGCGCTGCGATTGCTGGTCGTGCCTTCCAATTCAAAGTCGATCCAAGTGTTCTCCGGCGCGACTGTATTCCTGTAAATAAGTAAAGGCCCGCGTTGGTTGGTGACAATCACATCGAGCACACCGCGATTCCACAGGTCAGCCAACGCTACCGAGCGCCCGTCGTAAGTATCGTTTGCGCCCACCGCCTGGGCGACGTCATTGAATTTACCGGCGCCATCGTTCACCCAGACGCGCTTTTGCTGATACCCCGACAAGCTACGTCCCTCCATGGCCGGCCAATTGTTGGCATCACCGATAATAGCGCTGTTGCCGCCAGCGACTTTCGAAAAGTCGTACCAGTAACTGCTGTTTCGGTCTGCCGAGACGTAGCCGTTCGTCAAATAGATGTCCAGCGTTCCATCATTGTTTAGATCGCCGAACTGCATGCCCCAACTCCAGCCACCCATCTCGACACCCAACGAGCGCGCGAGATTCTCGTATCGTACACTCTCGCCCGAGGTACCTTCCTGAGGCACCCACAGATTGTTGCCCTGAATGAGCACGCCGTCTTCAGAGATGTTTGATACATAGACAGCGTATCGGCCCTGATTGAGAATGTCGCCAAAAGCTGCCGTCATGCCGCTCTTGGGCGCAAAGCCGACGCCGGTCTCTTCGCCTACCTCGCGAAATTGTTTGCCGTTATTGAAGTATAGTTCCGAAACGCCGTAGTCGTTCGCAACAAACAAATCCTGGTGGCCCGTGCCTCTCAAGTCAGCGGCCGCAGCGGCCAGGGCCCAGCGCCGGCTGTCAATCCCAAGTCTCGCGCTGACCTCTTCAAACTTGCCGCCGCCGAGGTTGTGGAACAGATACTTGCGCCCGCCGTTTTTCGCGTATTCGAAACTTTCGGGCATCATGCGAGTAGTCTTCAAATGCCATAGATCAACGTCTTCGGAATAATAACCACCGACAAAAAGATCGAGCAGTCCGTCGCCATCATAGTCAAACCAGATCGCGGTGTTGGCGTTTACCCAGGTTGGCAGTGCGGCTGTTTCGGTTACTCGTGTGAAATGCTTGCCACCGTCGTTATGGAACAACTCCGGACGGCCCCACTTGTAAACAAAGAGATCCTCGAAGCCGTCGTTGTCGTAATCCCCCCAGACCGCACCCATCGAGACACCCGTGCCCAATTGATTAAGATCGGCTATTCCGAGTTCAGCGGCTACATCCTTGAACGTGCCATCACCTTGATTCCTATACAGGCAGTTCTTGCTGCCCTCGCCGCTGTTGGTCAAGTAGATGTCCTGCCAACCATCGCGATCAAAATCAACAATCGACGCACCGGCACCCATTGCGGCAACCTGCGGCATGATGTGATCCAACTTGTGGTCCAGGGTCGGCGCTTGATGAACGAAGCTTATGCCTGAGACCTGGGCAACTTCCTGAAGATAGAAGCCATAGCGCGCCAGTGCCTGGCTTGAATCCAGTTTCGACTTTCCGACTTCGCGCCGCGCCGCCAGACGTTTGAGCGCGATGGGAGTCGCGAGCAGAGCCAGAAACAGAATAATGAGCGCAATTCTTAGCGAACTACTGGGGGTACTGGGGGTCATCTCTCTATTACTTTGACCTCAACGCATTTTTAAAAACGTCAGGCGTGACGTAACGCGTGTGATACTTCTGCCAGTCGTCTGGATGCTGCTTGTACGCCCACTCACCCTCAAGTCGGCCGGGCGGTGTAATGTATTCCTGCTTGGCGTGATACGGCAAAGGCACCACGGTCTTGGAAAACGTCGAGTTATAGTCGCCATCCTTGATCCAGCCGTCGCCAACCAGGATGTAATCGCGCACCCAACCGGCGGGTGGTGGTGGCTGAGCCGGGAAGCGAAACGTCATCTCGTCGCCCGCGTTCATGATCACGTAGCGATCGTCAATCTTCTCGAGCAGCTCGCGCACGTCGCCAAAGCGTGTGTAATAGCCTATCAAATCTCGCCAGATCTGTTTGGAAGCTGAAATCTGACTATAGTCGGGCACCTCCGGCGAAGAAGCATTCGGCTTATTGATCACTGAGTAACCGCGATAGTGCAGGTCGGCCATCGCGGGATTCATGCGGACTGTTTGCAACTGAGTATCAGGAAGTCCCTTTGCCCACTCGATCGAGTCCCAAAAAATTTCAAGACTGGTATGCAAACGCAGACGGCGAGGTGTGCCTGCGCGAAAGACATTCGTCAGATCGAACAGGCAGATCTTTTTACGCCCGGCGGGAAAGCCGAGATTGGGCCGCGCCACCACCCAACCGCCCTTGCCGTCGGGTACTTCCATGCTCAGCGGCTGCGGACGAACCTCCTGACCCTGACTGATTGCCACGTTGATCGAAGAATCAGTTGGATGCATCCAGCCTTTGGCAATCAACCACAGCGGCCCACTTTGCGGCGCGTCCGCGCCAAGATCGACTTCGACGTAGTGATCGCGCGTCACGCCCTGATAACGACTGCGGCCAAAGTTATCGAGGTACTTTTCGTCAAGAGTGCTGACAATGTCCGTCACGTCGTTGCCACTGTCATCCACTGCGTGACCTATCTTGTTCGGCCTCTCGACAGCGGTGATTGCCAGCTTGGCCGGCGGAATAACAAAACGTTCATCGACGAAGATGTCCGTTACCGCGGGATGGTCCACCGTCATCAGCGCTAATTGATCGTAGTAGTAGGTTTCCCAAAGCTCAGCCGTGATGCGCAGATCGTAATAACCGTCGCGTGGCGCGAGTTCGTTGCCGCCAATCTTGTACCACTCTTCGGTGGCTTCGACTCTCGCGGTGCCGATCGTGTTGATGCGCAGACCGATCGCCGAACTCCAGGGCACGGCGTCTTTGACAAACTTCATCTCTTTGCCGTTATAGGCGAAAAGAAACGGACATGAGCCTTTCAAGCGCTGTTCGGCAAGGATGGTTTGATCCGCTTTGGTTTCAAACTCAGCGCGTACCGCTCCATTGGGCCACACGATGCGCACCACATCGGCGCCGGTTTGATCTCCGAGACCAAAATGAATAACCGGACCGGTAACCAATTGCTTTTGCACGAGCAGCCCGGCGCGAATTTCCATCTCGCCACCGATACCGAAACTGTTAATGCGCTGATCGCCCGTCGCCTGCGCGGCGCGCGGACGGATTGCTTGCCAGTGATAGTTCTTCGGACCGTGATTGATGGCCTGAACAGGCTGGCCTTCATTCGTTAGACCTAGTAGATCGAGTCTGCCATCGCCGTTCAGGTCGGCCGCGCCGAAAACTGACCGTGGTCCGACCGCGTTGCTAAGCGCATTGAGTTTGCCCTGTTCATCACCGAGCCAGACAAGTGCTCCGGCACTATTCCCCGTGCTTGACTCAACCAGCAGGAGGTCGTTTCCACCGTTATTGTCGAGATCCAGCACACCCAGCCGAAATCTGCCTTCGACATCATTTGGAGTGCTAGGTAGCCTGGAAATCTCAGCAGTTTCCCATTCCTGACCTTCGTTCTTGTCCGACAGTCGGATGACCACCCCGTCGGCCTGGACCGCTATCAAATCCAAAACGCTATCATCGTTGACGTCAGCCACGCTGATTGCTCTTACAAGCGTTAAGTTTGATGGTGAAACTCGCTCCTTGAATTGCCCGCTTCGTTCGTTCGTGAAAACATGCAGCTTGCCTTGATCGTCGATCACTGCTGCATCAGGATCGCCGTCTGCATCAATGTCGGCCCATACAAAACCGCGCAATCCTGAGATTCCCGCGAACGGATGAATCTCCGCGAATGAGCCATCACCATTATTTCGCAAAACCATTGAGAGTCCATGTTCCGCGCCGAGCACGACATCGAGATCGCCTTCGGAGTCGACGTCGGCAGCCCAGGCACCGGTGAAACTTCCATTCAAGATTGTTGCCGGCAACTTTGTTTGCGTTGTGACGTCGGTGAATTTGTTGGGGCTTTCTTGTTTCAGCAGACGAACGCCGCCAGCTCCCGCCAGGACGAGATCAGTTTTGAAATCGTAATTGAAATCGAGCCCGACAACGCCTTCTGGCCCCGGCGGAACGGAAAGTGGACCGCCAGGAAACGGATAGCTCGCATCGCCAACGCGCATTTCTTTCTCGTTAGCCAGCACAATGGCCGGTGCGCCTTCGCCGCTCAACGAAATCGCTCCGATCCAACTCCACTTGCCGGCCGGAGCATTTGGCACCCGCTCGGACGAAAAACTGATCGCGGTGTCCGCAGGCGCAGGTGTCAACGTCGGAGACTCCATCTTCAAAAAGTGAGTGAATGGTTGCGCCTCTTCACCTGGCGCTGGTTTGATGATGGATAAATCCTTCCGATATTCGGGGACGCGCACCAGCACGTTGCGCAGGAACGCGATCCGCGTTGCCGCGGATTGAGGATCTGAACCAGATGCGGCTGTTTGCAGGGCACTCAGTTGTTGTTGCACTTCAGTGGGCCAACTAGCCGAACGCTGTGTGATCTTTTCAACTGTTCGGTGTAACGTATCGGCGTCGCCGCGTTTGGCCGCAATGCGTCCGAACTCGAGCAACGCGGCCAGATTGTCAGGCTGAGTCTCCAATATCTTTTGTACCAGACGCTGGTACTCCGCGGCGCTGTTCTCGTCGCCTTGTCGTTCAATCTCTTCAGCGAGAGCAAAAGTGGCAACCAGATTCCTTGGATTCAACTCGATTGCTTTGCGCAGAGCTGTAATGGCTTCGGGCGAGCGGCCCCGACCTTTCTCAAGCAGCCCGATCAGGTAATAGATCTGATCGTTTTCGGGTGCGAGCGCTCGCGCGCGTTCGAGCCGCTCGGTTGCCGGATCGAAATTCCTCTGCCGCAACGCGAGCATTCCCCAGTTGGCCCATCCCGCCGGCTCCCCCGGTACCAACTGCGTTAACTGTGCGAGCTTGCTGTCCGCGCGCACATCGTCGCCGACTTGTAATGCCGCCAGCCCCACGTAAAATGCCCGAACAACTTCGTTATATTCTTTGGAAGACTTCGCAGGCAATTTCGGGTTTGAGCTGCAGCCGGCGATCACACAGAGAATCACTCCCGGCAGCAACACTACGATTGTTTGTTTGTTGGTTGGCAGTTTGAACTTCATTTCACAGGGTTTGCGCCGTGGTGCGGAAGAACTTCTGCAAGCGCGGGAAAAGTATAAGCCGAGGGTCTTTCATGTATGTGCAACTTTACCTGGCCGTCAGCAACGTTTGAGCGGCCGACAGCGAGCCCAACAACTCTCTTAACCTTGGCTGAAGGGGTCAATTAAGACGTGAACGCGATGCTCGGATCCCGGTTTACTACAACTCTTGCGGCACTTGGCAGCAAGATAACACAACCCGTGGGCATACACTTTACACCTTTAGGCTGAAGGTCATCTCCAACTAAAGTATGATAAGAAACGCATGAATCGGAAAGTTAGTTGGGGAATTCTGAGTACGGCAGCCATCGGTATCGACAAAGTCATACCGGCGATGCAGCGAGGTAAATGGTCTGAAATCTCAGCCATCGCGTCGCGCGACCTCGACAAAGCAAGGCAGGTCGCCCAGCGACTCCGAATCCCCAGAGCCTACGGCTCTTATGAAGAACTACTCGCCGACGACAAAATTGAAGCAATTTATAACCCTCTACCTAATCACCTGCACGTACCCTGGACCATTCGGGCGGCGGAAGCCGGCAAGCACGTCCTTTGCGAAAAACCCATTGGCCTGAACCTGGACGAAGCCCGACAAGTGCTCGCCACACGCGATCGCACAGGAGTGAAAATCCAGGAAGCTTTCATGGTGCGAACGCACCCGCAGTGGATCGGGACCCTGAAGTTAATCAAGTCCGGCCGCATTGGAGACCTGCGCGCGATCATTGGCTCCTTCAGCTACTTTAATCGCGATCCGGCAAACATCCGCAACCAACCGGAAATCGGCGGCGGCGCCCTGATGGACATCGGTTGTTACCCGATCAACCTGTCCCGATTTCTTTTTGGGGCGGAACCACGGCGCGTATTGGGATTGATCGAACGAGATCCCGATCTGGGCACCGATCGACTTACGTCCGCACTGCTCGATTTTCGCGCCGGGCATTCGAGTTTTACTTGCAGCACGCAAATGGTTCCTTACCAACGTATGCAGATCTGCGGCACGCGCGGTCGAATCGAAGTCGAAATTCCCTTCAATGCGCCTCCGGACAGGCCCACGCGAATTTTTATTCATGACGGCTCGGACCTCGCGGGCAATAACCCTGACGTGATGGAATTTACTGCTTGCGATCAATATACGATTCAGGGGGATATGTTCTCGCGAGCTATTCTGGATAACAGTGCGCAGGCAATTCCGCTCGAGGATGCGATCGGGAACATGAAAGTGATAGACGCGCTCTTTCGTTCGGCAGCTGCGGCTGATTGGGAAGTCATTTAGCAAAACGCAGGTGCAGATGGCGGCTCAGCTAGTCGGTCAGTTTGGAATTAACAAGTCCGAGCGTTTACAGAACCGAGCGCGCTAGCGCCGGATGTTAGCGTCAACTTCAGCTTCACATGGGCCTGTTGTCGAAATCCGATGTATATTGCGAGTACTGCATTATCAGCCAGGTTGACTGTAGCATCCGGCGCTACCGCGCTCGGTTCTGTATTTTGCGCGGTAGCGCCGGATGTTAGTATCTTGCGCCGATACGCGCTCATCCTCGTGTTGTCTCTGTTGACACTACTCTTAGCGGAAACTGAGCCACTACCTGCGGCTCAGTCTCTATTATCATCTCTCGGCTCGTGCAGTTATAATAAGCCGCTCTAACTAGCAAAAAACAGATCAGGAATTGAGGAGACGGAGATGTCAACTGACGAAGTATTGTCTAACCAGCAGACTATCATCGCCAACCAGCAAACCATTATTGCCAACCAGCAACGAATTGAAGCCAACCAGGCAAAATTGGACGAAGCCCTAGCGAACCAGGCAGAGATTGTCGCGAACCAGCAAACGATTCTTTCAAATCAAGCGAAGCTCGACACTGTCATTACCAACCAGGAGCAAATACTGGCCAACCAGGCAAAGATACTTTCGCGAGCGACCGGCTGACCAGCTCCGGACCGATCGAATAGATCCCGAAAAGTACGGTCCTGAAAATCTCCCCGAATTCAAGCAACCGGTGCGCATTTCTTTTTCGCGTGCCTTCCTGGGTCGTGACTGACCGCTACAGGAATCGTAAATCAAAGAATAGAAACCCGTGGTATCCATGAAGCGCAATAGGTTTTTCGTTTTCTGCACTCTTTCGCTTGGCGTCCTTGTGCCTGCCATCTTCCTGGCCAGGCAGTCATCAGCCGGCCCCCAGCCACAAGCCGCACCGGCCGCCTCGCGTGAGAACGCGTATCGCGAGAACAATATTGGCGTCGCGCTGCTTGAGCAGTTCAAGTACAAGGAGGGCGCTGAAGCCTTCAGGCGCGCCCTGCGGATCGACCCGAAGCTGAGTCTCGCGGAGATCAATCTCAGCATCGCACTTTATAACGTACCCGACCTCGCGGCCGCGGAGCGTGAAGCCAAAACCGCTCTAGCTTCCGCTCCCAATGCGCCGCAGCCGTACTACATCCTCGGGTTGATTGCTAAGACAACCAGGCCTGAAGAAGCCGTGGCCACGTTTCAACACGTTCTCAAGATCGATGCGACCGATGTGGGCGCGAACATCAACCTGGGTCAGATCTATTCCCAGCAAAAAAAATATCCGGAGGCGATTGCCGCTTTCCGCGCTGCGATTGCGGTTGAACCCTACAATGGATCGGCGCTTTATGGTCTCGGTCAGGCTCTGCTACGCAGCAACCAGCGCGAAGAAGGACTGGCCTTCACCCAGCGCTTTAAGGAATTGCGCGAACGTGGCAGTGCAACGAACATCGGCAACAATTATCTTGAACAGGGCCGCTACGCTGAGGCCATTGCTTCCACGGGCGCCGAAGCTGATCTGGTAGATCCAGCCATTCCGTTGGTCACTTTTACAGATGACACAGCCGGCGTGCTGCCGAGTCTCTCGAAATCGCCGGATACTCCGCGGAGCGTTGCCGCCGGTCCTCCCTCGTCATCTATTTTTGGCCGCCAGTTCAATATGGGAGAATTGAATGATGCAGCACGCCGCGAGATTGCCGCTGCGCTCGGTGGCAACGTGACATTGTTTGACTTTGATGGTGACGGGGACCTGGACCTGTTCTGGGTGACTCCAACCAGGCAGCTTCTTTATCGTAATGATGCCGGTAAGTTCACCGATGTCACAAACCAATCCGGCGCGCTCGGTGAAGAGTTTAGTGGCACACCCGTCGGTGCGGTTGCGGGCGATTTTGATAACGACGGCAAACCCGATCTATTTGTCATTAGCGATGGGGCCCTCTCACTCTATCACCATGACGGTGGCGGTAAGTTTTCGAATGTGACGAGTACGGCAGGAATTCCAGCGTATCCTTATCTCCCTTCAGCCGTTGCTTTCGTTGACGTGGACCACGATGGCGACCTCGATATCTTCGTCGCCGGTTTGGCAGATCTTTCCAAAGCTCCCAAAGCTGGCGCGTCAGCGGTCTTCCCTGATGATTTCGCCGGTGCACCAAACCTGCTGTTACGCAATGACGGCAACGGCAAGTTTACGGATGTGACCGCCACCGCAAGATTGAATACAGTCGGACACGCCGTCGCTGTCGTACCAACGGACTTCAACAATCGGCGTGATATCGATCTCCTCGTCGTCAATTACGGTAAGACTCCTGACCTCTTTAGCAATCAACGAGACGGGACATTTCGCAACGTTGCGAAGGAGGTGGGCCTGGATGTAGATGGCCACTGGTCCTCGGTAGCGGCGGGCGATGTGAATAAGGATGGATTCACTGACTTTTTCTTCGGGCGCACCGACGGGCTCGGCCTCTTTGCTTTCAGTGATGGAAAGGAAAAGTTCAAAACGATTGTCGCGCCTCCGGGTTCCGAAAGCCCGCGCGCGGTCCAGTTTCTGGACTACGATAATGACGGTTTGCTCGATTGCGTGATGTTCACGGGTAGGGGCCTGCGCGTCTGGCGTAATCTCGGGAACATCGTGAACGGCTGGAACGATACCACCGAACGCGCAGTTGCAGTTGGAGCGGAGGCGCCTGGCACAGGACGTCTATTTGCGGCTGGTGATATCGATAATGATGGCGACACGGATATCGTTGTCGGCTCGTCTTTAGGCAACCTGCGCTTCGTACGCAACGACGGTGGAAATGCCAATCACTCACTGCACGTTAACCTTTCCGGCAAGGTCAGTAATCGCAGCGGTGTCGGCGCAAAGATCGAAGTTCGCGCGGGAAGCTTAGTACAGAGACTCGAAACCTCGTCGGCCAGCCCTGCAATTGCGCCTGGCGACGTTGTCTTCGGCCTGGGCAGGCGGCTCACGGCAGATGCCGTGCGCGTGCTTTGGCCCGCAGGGATCGTCCAAGCCGAGACCGAGATTGCCAAACCGGCTAACGCAACTGATCCAAAGAAGGCCGTATCCTTCGTCACCCTGCCAGTCACCGAGCTTGATCGCAAGCCGTCATCGTGTCCCTATCTCTATGCCTGGAATGGGGATCGGTTTGAGTTCATCACGGATTTTATGGGTGGCGGCGAGATGGGCTACTTAGAGGAACCCGGCCGGCACAATACGCCCGACCCGGATGAGTATGTGCGCATTCGCGGCGACCAGTTAAAAGAGCACCACGGCCGTTACGAATTGCGCGTCACCAACGAGTTGGAAGAAGCGCTCTTTGCCGATCGGTTCCAACTGATCGCAGTGGCGCATCCGCAAGGCGTTGAAGTCTATCCAAACGAAGGCATGACCGACCCGCCACGTCGTTTCAAGTTATTTGCGACGCGTGGGGCGCACCCGCCGCTGAGCGCCGTGGACGATCATGGAACCGACGTGCTCGCGCGGATCTCGCTCATGGACCGTCAGTATCCGGATGATTTCCGTCGTGATCGTATTCGCGGTTACGCCGACGAACACACATTGACAATGAAGCTGGCCGCAACTGGGACCAACCGAAGCACTGCGAGCCGGATGGTGTTGCTATTGACCGGATGGACTGACTACGCCTGGTCGAGCGACAACGTCGCGGCTTCGCAGAGCGGCAAAACAATGGCCCTGCCATCGTTACAGGTGAAGGATGCACAAGGAAATTGGCGCACCGTCATCGAAGACATTGGTATTCCTGTCGGGCGTCCCCAAACAGTGACCGTCGATCTCAGCGGCAAATTTCTCAGCGCCAGTCGCGAGGTGCGCATCGTGACCAGCATGCGCATTCTATGGGACCAGATTCTCGTCGATACGTCCGGAGGCGAGTTGCCGGTGCGGATGACGCGGCTCGATCCGACTAACGCGACGTTGCGCTGGCGCGGCTTCTCGCGCGAAGGATCCAGCGATGGACGGGAACCGTTCGGCTATGACTACCAACAGGTGTCCTTCACTTCACCCTGGAAGGTGATGCCGGGACGATATACGCGCGAGGGTGACGTGCGCGAGTTGCTGCTCAAATCCGATGATATGTTCGTCGTCTCGCGACCCGGCGATGAGATTAGTCTCACGTTTGACGCTCGGAAGCTGCCGCCGTTGCCTGCCGGCTGGACGCGCACTTTCCTGCTCTACTCTGACGGTTTCAGCAAAGAGATGGACATCAACTCCGCGAGTCCCGATCAAGTATTGCCGCTACCCTTTCACGGGATGACTAAGTATCCGTATTCCGAGCCTGAGGCGTATCCAATGACCGCGGCAAGACGCGCCTACATCGATCGATACAACACACGGTTGGTGACGGCTGAGACTCCGTCGATTGATACAGTCCTGACTAACACCTCAGTTTTCAGGAGCACATCGCGGCGTTGAACGTGCGGCCATTAATGAACGGCTGAAAAACTCATGACACAGATTCGATATTCAGTAGCGGCCTGTCAGACCGACTTACCGAATCCGGTTGACCGTTGCGCGATGCGCGCGAACACCGATCGGATTTTGTCGATGATAGATTCGGCCGTAGCAGGCAGCGCTCCGTTCCTGCCTGTTCGTCTGGTGGTGTTCCCTGAATTCGCCCATGCCGCTCCGCTGTTTCCCACTGCTGCGGAGTTGATCGAAAAACTTGCCGTGCAAATCCCAAACGAGCATACGGAGCGACTCGGAGAGAAGGCGCGCGAATATGACCTCTACATTCAGAGTGGCTCGATGTTGGAAGTCGATCCGAAATGGCCGGGCGTTGTCTTCAATACAACGTGCCTGATTGGGCCGGAAGGGATTCTGTACAAGTATCGCAAGGTCAACACCTGGATTCCTTATGAAGTACACGCGAGCCCGCATGATCTGGAAGGCTATGATGAACCTTTGTTCCCGGTCGCCGACACGCCAATTGGGCGTATCGGATGCGCAATCTGTTACGACTGGCTATTCCCGGAGGCGATCCGTCAATTAACGGCCAACGGAGCAGAGGTGCTGGTGCGCGTCTC
>DASXQM010000140.1:0-44787 GCA_036507195.1 Pyrinomonadaceae bacterium
GAAGGGCTTCGCGAGCGCGCCCGCGAGAGCCCGTTGGTGAATCGGCTCGCCATTTACGCCGAAAGGTTCGAAGCTGCGCTACATCCGGTCTTTGCAGAGGCTGTCGCCGAAACACTCAATTTTCTGACGATACAGCCAGAATCAAATGAACGGATTTCGCTGCCTTACAAGGTCGCTGATCCCCGTCCCAGACCTGATTTGGAAGCGAGGATGTTGGAGTTCGTAAACCAGGAAAGAGTGGCAGCCGGTCTTAAGCCGCTCGCGCCCGACCCGGAACTCACGGAAGTCGCGCGGCGACACTCGGCAGACATGTTTGCGCGCGGCTATTTCGCACACGACACGCCGGAAGGTCGCGACCCATTCGATCGCATGCGTGGGGCGAATGTTCGTTTTGTGACTGCGGGAGAAAACCTCGCGCTTGCCCCCACAGTGCAAGTCGCGCACAGAGGCTTGATGAACTCACCGGGCCATCGAGCAAATATTCTGTATCCACAATTCGGCCGCGTCGGTATCGGCATCATGGATGGCGGCATCCGCGGCCTCATGATCTCACAGGAGTTTCGGAATTAGAACGCCCCAATAGATTTCTAGCTTTCTGCAAGCCTCAGGAATAAACTAACTCGAAAACGGTCTTAGGATGGTCTTGGGACTTTGGTATTGGTCGAGTCAAAAGCTAAAGACGTGGGAGTCAGTTAGGATGGGAGGCTGGCAGGTGGATCACGAGAAGCATTGGCAGCGAATGATTCAATACGAACCCGAGTCGTGGAGAGCGGAGGCCGGAGAACAGAGAGATCAGAGGGCACAAGTCAGCGCTATCGCTGCAAGTCAACGACCAGAATTGCCGCCTGATGTGCGGGAGCAGACGAGGGTGTTGGAATTGCTGGGGCGGGTAAATTACAAAATTATCAAGGGCAGCAAAGTCTATATTGAAGTCGACGGAGTCGTTTACAAAACTCTCTATGGCGGTTACTGGCGCAGCGTCTTTACGGGCATCGAGCATTACCTGCTCAGGTGTGAGCAAGTGTCAGGCGCGATCTGGGCAGAAGAAAGCCTCACTTGCAGAGCAGTTGATTTACCCATCTCTTATTCGAATGAAGGCTGGACCGCCAGCGGGCATTCCCTCTCGTTTGTGCTCTCGCGCGATTGAATAATAGACAGGTAAGAGGTCAAAGGTCAGAGATCAGAGGTCAGAGATCAGCGATCAGAGATCAGAAGTTGGCAGTCGGCAGTCGGCAGTCGGCAGTCGGCAGTCGGCACAAATAAAAGGGATCGCTCAAGTGGCGACCTCTTTTTGTTGCTGACCTCTGACTCCTGACCTCTGATCTCTGACTTCTGAACTCTGCCTTACGCGGTTGGTTGGGGCATGGGTGCCAACTGCGGAGGAATGTTTGGCGCCCGGCCAAGTTGAGTAGTCTGCTTCGCTGCAAAGCACCGCTCGATGCCGTCGGCTTCAACGGTGTCGTATTCCAGGAGTAACTCCACCAGACGGGCTATTGATTCCTGTTTCGACGTCACGACGTCGCAAGCTTTCGCGAGTTGAGTGTTGATGATGTTATTGACAGCTTCCTCCACTCGATCGAGGAGGCTCTGGCTGAGCGGCTCGGTGCGTGGATCGCCGAGGTAGATTGGGCCGAGCGGGCTCATGCCAAATTCGCTGACCATGCTGCGAGCAATTTCGACCGCGCGTTGAATGTCGTTTGAGGCCCCGGCAGTCATCGTTGAAAGAAGAATCTGCTCAGCCGCACGTCCTCCCAGCAACACGGCAATCTGGTCCTCGAGATACTCGCGTTTCTTCATAAGGCGATCGCGCTCGGGCAAAGACTGCGTGACACCCAGCGCGCGCCCGCGCGGAAGTATGGAAACTTTGTGAATCGGATCACCATTCTTCACGGTCATTCCAACCGCGACGTGGCCTGCTTCGTGGACTGCTGTTGCATAGCGCTCGTCCTGGTCCATCATGAATCCATGACGCTCCGCGCCCATCAGAATTCGATCGCGAGCGTACTCAATGTGCGTGCGGCCCACGGCCTCAGAATTGTCTCGGGTTGCGGCGATGGCAGCTTCATTCAAAAGATTTGCCAGGTCCGCGCCGGAGAAGCCCGGCGTTCCCCGAGCTACCCAGCTGAGATCAAGTTCCTGATCGAGTTGCATCCGGCGCGCATGCACTCGCAATATCGCTTCGCGGCCACGGACGTCAGGCAGATTAACGGCGATCTCGCGATCGAAACGGCCGGGACGCGTGAGCGCGCGATCCAACACGTCGGGCCGATTCGTTGAGCCGATGACCACGATGGCTGAGCCTTGATCGAAACCATCCATTTCAATCAACAGTTGATTGAGCGTCTGATCCTGATCGGCGGTGGCTGAGTCGTTACCACGCCCGCGTTGTCGTCCCAAGGCATCAATCTCGTCGATGAAGATAATGCAGGGCGAAAGTTTTTTCCCCTCGGCGAAGAGCCGGCGCACACGCGACGCTCCGACGCCGGCAAACTTTTCCTGAAAGCTGGAACCTGACGCTAAGAGAAAGGGCACACCTGCTTCGCCTGCAACTGCCCGCGCCAGCAGTGTCTTGCCCGTTCCCGGTGGTCCGTAAAGTAAAATACCCCTGGGTACACGACCCCCGAGCCGGCCAAAGCGCGCCGGGTCGCGCAGGAAATCAATCGTCTCGGATAGTTCGGAGGTAGCCTCATCAACTCCGGCGACATCACCAAACGAAACACTTTGTTTTCCATTTTGGTTGGTCATGCTGAAGCTGCCGACGCCGCCGTTCATGCTTGCATAGACGCGCCAGCCGATGGCACCGAGGAGCAGAACAGTCACAACCGGCACGCCCCAGGTCAACAGAGTTGTGGTCCAACTCGTCTGCACCGGTCGAAACTCAATCGGCACATTATTCTTCCGGAACTGTTCGATCAGCCCCTGGCGAATTGCGTCACTCGTAACAAGGGCCTGAAGCGACACGCCCTGTTTGCTCTGAACGGTCAGGGTGTCGCTTTCGATAGCCAGCGAAACGGCTGATCCGGTTTCAGCAATCTGGTAGAGCTCCGAATAATTGATTTTGCTGATTTGCGGCGCGCTGCCAGGGCGGATGATGGCGGCAATTGCAACGATTAGCACTGCTGCTACCGAGGCGGCCACCAAAATCAAAGTGACTCTTTGGGACCTGGAAACGATTTTCTTGATGGGGGAAGGCATAACGGGGTACTCCAAAACTCTCGCCGGGGCCTGGCTCCCTTGGGGGTTAACCAGGGTTTAGCGAGCGTTGAATAAGCGACTGACGGAATCGGCTGTCGCAATAAATTTCAATTGCATCAGGATTGAGGCGGCGGAGTCTCGATGGACAACAGCGCAGTACAAACCCGAGTTCGTAAATGTAAAGGCGCCCGCCGCAATTGGGGAGCGGCGAGCACCTACTTACTTTAACAGCCACAGGAGGAAGAAGTCCAGATGCAAAAAGGTTGGATTTCGCTTCGCTGCCGGGCGACAACTCCTCTGGAATGCAGTCGGTCACCGCTTCGGTCAGCTGCGGCTTAACGCCGCATCGTCAACAAAGCATTAACTCAGGATGTCGCCCGGAACGTGTCAACGATCTGAATCAAAAAAGCGTGGCCGAGTTTCGAACTGGCGGGTTTTCGTACGCCAAAACAGTGCCGCCCGGACGATTGTAAGCACGCGAGTGGCAACAAGAAGTCGGCTTTACACAATACTTTGCGGTTCCAAACTGCTCAGTTGGCACAGGCGTTGCCGAATTCAACGCGTAAGCATTAAGGCAACTGCACGCGCAAATCGGCGGGCACAAAAGGAGGAACAGACAATGCTTTGGACAATCTTTGTGATTCTCTTGGTTTTGTGGCTAGTGGGGATCGTTTCGAGTTACACGATGGGCGGTTTTATTCACCTGCTGCTCGTGATAGCGCTGGTGGTGTTGCTCATTAATCTAATCAGCGGCCGCAGACCTGTGGTTTAAACTCTTAGCAGCGAAAACCTGTCATCTCCTCCCCGCCGGGGATCGATCTCCGCCTGGGGAGGAGTGTCACTCATTTCCCCCGCAGTTTTGTAATTAATAGCCGAATCCACACCCATCTCCTTGCGCAGATACTGATTCGCAGATACTGATTCTTGTCATCGCTGCCGGCGATGCCAACGGGTGCGACAGACTTTATCTTCGCGATCCGCCACACTGTTATTCCCGCTGCGCCCACCATGCCGGATGCAACCACAGTCTCACCCGTCTTTGGCTGACCGATGTCGAGGGAGATCGCGTCATATTTCCGGAAGACGCTATAATGGCGGCAGGCTTGGAATTCAAACGATTCGGAACGGGTAGGACACTACCAGGGGGAGTAATAGGACATGAGTTGGAATCAACCTTCGTGGAATCAAAGTTCACTTAGTTCGCCGCAGTTGGCGGACGTGCGCGACGAACGTGTCGGCGCATTTCTAAGCAAGGTCTATGGCTGGATGTTTGTCGGATTGCTGGTGACGGCAGTGACTGCGTTTTCGGTGGCGTCGTCGCCCGCGATGATCGAAATCGTCTTCCGTAATCGGCCGGTGTTTTGGCTCCTGCTTATCGCCCAGCTCGGCCTCGTCTTTTATCTGTCCGCACGGGTCGACAAGGTGGCGCCGGCCACTGCGGCGGGACTCTTCATTCTGTACTCGGCGTTGATGGGTGTTACCTCATCCGTGATCCTGCTGGTCTACACGGGCGCGTCTATTACTTCGACTTTCATCATCACCGCCGGCATGTTCGGCGCCACAGCGGTCTTCGGAACAGTTACCAAAAGAAGTCTCGCGGGCCTGGGCCAGTTTCTCTTCATGGGCTTGATCGGACTCATCATCGCTATGGTCGTTGGTTTCTTCTGGCAGAGTGACGCGCTGCAATTCGTGATTTCGGTCGTCGGTGTGTTGGTATTTACCGGTCTGACAGCCTGGGACGCGCAACGCCTGAAGCAGATGGCAGTCGCGCTGCCCGATGGTCGCGTGGGCGCGTATGCCGTGGTTGGAGCGCTGTCACTCTACCTGGATTTCATCAACTTGTTTTTCTTTCTGTTGCGGTTTACAGGGAATCGACGCAACTAGGTAAGGGCAACCAGCAATCAGTAAACAGTTAACGAACACCGTGAGGCTCCGTCGCAGATTGGCGGTAGTAGAACCGTTAAGAAACGTTTATGTTGTGTTCAGCTGCTAAGGAATCAGCAGTAACTTTCCGGTAGTTTTTCTGCCTTCCAGATCGCGATGAGCTTGTTGTGCTTCCTCTAGCGGGTAGGTTTTGTGTATGCGTACCTTCAGATCGCCGCGAACAATCATCTGCAGGACGTCGTTGGAACGCTGTTCTAGTTCCACGCGCGTGGCAATGTAATGTTGCAGACTGGGACGCGTAAGGTAGAGCGATCCGTGTTTGGTTAGCTCCAGAAGGTCGAACGGTGGGACCGCGCCACTGGCGCCGCCGAAGAGAACAAGGTAGCCGCGCGGGCGCAAGACGTTGAGATCCTTTGCAAACGTGTCCTTGCCCACGCCGTCATACACGACGTGGACACCCTGGCCTTCGGTGAGGCGCCGCGTTTCAGTTTCAAAGTCCTGCTTCGTGTAGACAATCACTTCATCTGCGCCGGCATCGCGCGCGAGTTGGGCCTTTTCATCGGAACCTGCTGTGCCAATCACGCGGGCGCCGAGATTCCTCGCCATCTCAACCAGCAGCAGTCCAACACCGCCCGCAGCCGCGTGAATCAGGACTGTGTCACCACTCCTTACCGGATAGGTGCTGTGAGTGAGATAGTGCGCCGTCATTCCCTGAAGCATGGCAGCCGCAGCCTGATTAAAGTCGAGCTCGTCAGGAATCTTAACGAGACGCTCGGCGGGCACTGCGGCATACTCGGCATAACTCCCAAGCGCGCCGGCGTAGGCCACGCGGTCGCCCAGTCTTACAGTTGTTACATCCGCACCAACGGCGACCACCAGGCCCGCCGCTTCCTGCCCGTTGATGAAAGGTAGCGGCGCGGGATAGCGGCCCTCGCGGAAGTAGACGTCGATGAAGTTCACGCCCGCGGCTTTAATCTGAACCAACGCTTCATTTGGTTTGGGATCGGGAACGGGAAGGTCTACGAGTGTGAGTACCTCCGGCCCGCCAACTTCAGCAACTTGAATGGCTTTCATGGGAGAATAGTAAATGGTGAATGGTAAATAGTGAATAGTGCGGCCCGAGGTCAGAGGTCAGAGGTCAGAGGTCAGAGGTCAGAGCTCACTAGATTAACAACGTCGGGCAGCCCACCCTTTGTTTTCAAATCTCGCGGATGTAACCGAGATGAAACGTTTTGGTCTCGACTTACATATATCGTTGAAGGTAGCGCTCTTGATCTCACCCCGCGCCTCCCTGGTGGATCTTCAGATTATGAAGGTTCACCGCGGAGGCCCGGCGCGTCGTACCTGCTCACCGCTGACCTTGTTATGGACTCAAAGCGAGTTTCTTAATCACGCCGCCCTCGGCGTCAGCGAGCGGGTACACCACAATGAATGCGCCTGAGTCTACAGCATGGGCCGCGGTCTTTATCCTCCCGATCTCCAGCCGCGTCACGACGCAAAACAAAATGTCCTGCTCGCTGTCAGTCAGCCCGCCGCGGCCTTTGTAAACCGTTACGCCGCGCTGGAGGTCACGCAGGATCACCTGCCGGATCTCCTCGTTGCGTTCAGACATAATGATGACCGCTGTGTGTTCCTCAACGCCATGTATCAGGAAGTCCACTGTTTTCGAAGCAGCGAAGTAAGTCAACATCGAGTAGAGAGCCGACTCAATTCCGAGGAAGAACGCGGCGGCTGAGAAAATGAGAATGTTAAGCAACAGAATCACGTCGCCCACTTTCAAGAGATGACTGCTCTTGCTAATGAGAAGCGCTGCGATTTCGGTTCCGTCCAAAACTGCGCCCCCACGAATCGCCAATCCAATCCCCGATGAAGAAGCCGCCAAACACCGCGGTCAGGAGTTTGTCTGGCGTGACGTCGGGATATTTGACGAAGGCGAGACAGAGAGCCAACCCGCCGATGGCCAGCGTGCTTTTGATAGCGAAGGCCCTGCCTATTTGGCGATAGCCGAGCGCAATAAACGGAAGGTTGATGATGAGGATCAGAATCGAAAGCGGCCATTCGAGCACATTTGCAAACAACATGGAAATGCCAGTGACTCCGCCGTCGATAAAGTGACTGGACAAAAGAAATCCTTTCAATCCCAGACCGGCCGAAAGGACGCCTAGAATAATGAGGAGCGTGTTAAACGTCTCGCGAATGATTTTCTTCATGACGTACTCCCTTCATTTTGAGAGGTCAGAGTAACGGGAAAATCGTAGTTCGTTAGTGACGTGACGAATAAATGGCTGGTGCGATTTTACGGCTTCGCCGCCTGATGTGCGGTGGTGGCTCCGCCCCACCGGGAATTTCACCCTGGATCACTTGGGGCTGCGCCCCAATTTTTGGGGCACAGCCCCAGCAAATCCAAAGTCCTGCCGGAAGGTCAGAGACCTTCCGCAGATCAGACGGCAGAGCCGTTCCTTACTCACCACTCATCACTCATCCTCATTACTCATCACTTTTCCCTTCTTCCTTCTGCTTATTACGTCGAGAATGCATTTCCAAATACACCAGCCCCGCGATAGCAAGGCCTACGACTACTAACACAACAATAATTTCTGAACTCATTATGAATCTCCTTACGTTTCTGCTGCATTGCTACACACACTTGAGGGCTCGGCCTCCAGCCAGGTAGTGTGAATAGAGAACTGCGCAACCTGCTGGGCAGGTACGGCCGATAGTTATCTCTTGTCGTTAGGAGTTACGCGAAAGTAGGCGGCGCTCGGCCGCCGGGCCGCGATAAGCGGAAGGACAGGTATAAAACCGATCGCTCAGTGGTAACTAAAAGCTGGTGTAGTGTTGTTGCCGGCTCAGCCGACTCTCGCGGCGCCAGTCCACCGTGGCTCAACGAATGTTTAACGCGGTTCTGACTGGAAGTATCGGCGGCGGTACGGCGATCAGCAAGAGTGGTCAGTGCGTAGTTGCGAGAAAGAGTGGCGGCCGAATTGACGGAAGTCGGCTCCGACTCCCCATTTGTTTGACCGGCTGGATTCCTGGCGCTGTAGGTAGCGCTTGAGGAAAACAGCAGGCCGGCCAATAGAAAACTGGTCCAGAGCCTCTGCAGGTACGCGCTGGTGGTTGAGAGCGATCTCTTCATAGGAACGTGATCATGATACAGGCAATGTATAGGAAGCGGTAATCCACTGGCCATTGGCAATCAGCGTCGCGCTGACTGCAGCGAAGAGGAAAGGCAATCGGTGACAGCTCCGTCCCTGGTCACCCCTTGGTTGAAGTCTTTTCCGAAAGGACCCAGCGCCGCGGATCCAACTCAACCTTGCCTGGTCTGGCGGGCAACCTGATCTTGAATTGGGCCGTCGGCCCGTCGGCGTGCACGGTAGTGTAGAACTGCTTGCCGCCAAAAGTCAGCGCCACGGGCAGGATCATGAACCAGTTGGCCGGCGCGTTCTCCTGCGTGACTGTCCCCATCATCAGGACTTTGCCGTCCGGCTGGTCTTCAAAGTGATATTCCATTTTATAAGAAGGCAATTCTGCCTGATAAACCCACTGGCTAAAGAACCAGTTAAGATCGCGCAAGCCATAGGTGCGAGCGATAGCAGACTTGGCAAAGTGTGCGTTCGCTACCCGGCGAAAGTCATCGGTGGACGCGGCGCCGTCACGATATTGGTTAACAAAGTCAGTCATCATGGCAAAGAAAGGAGCGCCATTACCGGTGGCCGGATCCGTCAAAAGGAAATGAAGCATGCGAAGCACAAGCGCGCCTTTGTTATAGATGAGGGCTTCATACGCGCCGAAAGTCTTGGTGGTGTTGAGCCGGTGACCAAGGATGATCGGGCCAACCTCGAACAGCTTGCCTTTGCCGACTCCGCTCCGCGTAGCCGGCGGAAACTTGAGCGAATCTCGCGCTTCGTCGATCAAGTCATCTTCCGAATGAGGTCCGGATCTTAAGCCCGTGTAGAGCATCCCTGAGTACTCAGCAAATCCTTCGCTCAACCACTGGTCACGATACGAGCGCCAGGAAACTATATCGCCCCACCATTGATGCGCGGTCTCGTGGGCAATGAAGCTATAAGTGTGTTTGTTGGCGCGATCAGCGCCAGGAATCATTAGGAGCGTGGGAAAACCCTGGCCGAAGTTAAATGGATGAAAAGCAGCCCCAAAGGTCGGATACGGATACTTGCCAAAGAGCGCCGTGAAATATCGCAGCGAATTATCAAGCTCGGCCATGATGAAGTCTTCTTTGATCGCGGCTACCGAACCCGGAAGCGAATTAAACTCCAACGGGATGGGATCGCCGACGCCGCCCTGCTCCCATTTCACCATCTCTGTATGGCGCTCAAATGGGGCGAGCGCAAAAGTAACCAACGACACCGGCTGCTGCATTTGATATTTTGTCACCACGACGTCTTTCATTTCCGGATCAGGCTCTTCGCTCAATCGTTTGCCGCCGCTGGCGATGCGCAGTTTTTTCAGGTGGTGAAACGTAAGGTCAAAACTTGCGCGATCGAGATAGCCGTGCCGAGGAAACCACGTGGTAGTTGATCGGGGATAGTGGCAGTCGCAGTCCCAATCGGGATCAAACATGAAGTCGCCCTGCAGGAGGAACTCGAAATCCAGTTTTTTTCCCCTCACTGGGTCGGGTGGAATAAAGACAGTGAAGCCACCTTCCCAATCTTCCTGGGCAAAGGGTAGTTCGCTTCCTCCCAGCCGAACCTTCTGGAGGCGCATCTGCTTTTTGAGTCTTCTACTTTCAGATTCACCGAGATCTTCGCCAATCCGGAAAGAAATCGCGCGCAGGTTCGCAGCCATGGTCTGCGCCTGGACACGCGCCAGCAGACGCACGTATTTCTTGTTTTCCCGAAGATCGATATCCATGTCGTAGTGAGTGACATCCAACAGATCGTTTACGTCTGAGTAAGCGACATTGCCGCGTTGATAGTCCTCCAACCCGTAGAAGGCCATCCAGATTTCGGTGTTGTACGTGTCGGGCTGGTACTTGTAGATCAGACCTTTCTCGCCACCATTAAGGTCAAAATTCGCTACCGGGACGCGGTTTTGGTAGTCAAGCACAAGACTGAAGCGTCCACGTTTGCCTCCCTCAAAGTTGGCGAAGAAGAATCCGGGTTTCTCCTGGTTGAGGATTGATAAGGCTATACGCGCCGAGAGGTTCGCCCCCGTCTCTTTCATCACGCGCGCCTCCATATCGTTGGCCTGCTTTTGCGTGTTTGCGTCCGCCTGTGCCGGAGACGGCTTTTGGCCCAACTGCTCAAATGTGTCGTCGCTGAATCGAAAGACAGCCGTTCTGAAATCTGATTCAACACGGTCGGCTCCCAGTAGTCGCTTTACGTTTTCTTGTTCAAAGTCACTAGGAGGGACCTGCGCGCTAAACTTACCGTCGCCGGCAAAAACCGCGCCCGTTACCTGGCCGTCTACCGGAGTTGCAAAGTAGAAGGTGCCGGTAAAGGTCATCTGCGCACGATCACGATTGAGGACGAGGCCGCTAACCGTAGCTGAGCCACCGCCAAGCGAAAATGATCTTAGGCGGGTGTAGAAATCCTTGTCAGCGCTCGTGGGGTGCTCCTGGGCAAAGGTGGCGGGTGCGATGAAAACCGGCACCACTGCGAATAGGGAGAGGACAAGAAGCCGGCGCGCGATTCCACGACCAGGACTGTTGAAACCAGCGGCCTTGAGTGGGGATCTTTGGATAAAGGCAACTTTCATACGAGTCTCCTGGGAACGAAAGTGAAGGTGCGGACAGATATTAAAGCGTAAATCCGGAATCGTGAATGCTTGGATTTATTGACGCGATTACATTTCCTCTGCTGCGGCTCTATCCTTGCGGGCGACGTGAGTTTGGTAGGCAGCTTCCTCCACGGCATGCGCGACTGCTTCGGCGACGCGTTTATCGAACACTGAGGGGACAATGTATTCGGGGTGGAGCTCATTTTCGCTGATGATGCCGGCGATGGCATTCGCGGCAGCGAGTTTCATTTCTTCATTGATGCGTGAAGCGCGGCAGGCGAGCGCGCCGCGAAATATTCCCGGAAAGCAAAGCACGTTATTGATCTGGTTCGGATAATCTGAGCGGCCGGTCGCCATTACAGCAACGTAAGGTGCGGCGTCCTCGGGCATGATCTCCGGCGTCGGATTGGCCATTGCAAACACGATCGGTTTCGGCGCCATCAGTTTCACATCGTCTACTGCTAAAACTCCGGGGACGGAGAGTCCTAGAAAAACGTCGGCGTCTGTGATCACCTCATGGAGTGATCCCTTCTCTTCATTGGGGTTGGTGTTCTCGGCGTACCATTGCTTGGCCAAGTTCATATGTTCATGACGGCCGCGATACAACACCCCCTGCTGGTCGCAGCCGATAATGTTACGAACGCCGGCGGCCATGATGATCTTTGTGCAGGCGACACCAGCGGCGCCCACGCCGTTGACCACAACTTTGATCTCGCTCATCTGCTTGCCCACGATCTTGAGCGCATTTATTAAGGCGGCGAGCACGACAACAGCAGTCCCGTGCTGGTCGTCATGGAAGACCGGAATATCCAGTTCTTCCTTCAGCCGATCCTCGATCTCGAAACAACGCGGCGCGGATATGTCTTCCAGGTTTATGCCGCCGAAAGCAGTAGCGATCGCTTTCACTGCGCGCACAATCTCTTCCGGATCTTTTGTATTCAAACAGATGGGAAAAGCGTTGACGCCGCCGAATTCCTTGAAAAGCATTGCCTTGCCTTCCATCACGGGCATAGCCGCGGCCGGGCCAATGTCGCCGAGGCCGAGCACCGCGGTGCCGTCTGTCACGACTGCCACGGTATTCTTCTTTATCGTAAGGTTGAAAGCTTTTTCCGGATCTGCGTGAATGGCTTCGCAGACGCGCGCGACACCAGGCGTATAAGCCATCGAAAGATCGGCGCGGGTTTTCAATGGCATCTTCGAAACAACTTCAATCTTCCCGCCAATGTGCATGAGGAAGGTGCGGTCGGAGACCTGGATGACTTCGATGCCGTCAATGTCTTTTACAGCATTGACGATCTTCTCCTCATGTTCACTGGAGACGGTGTTGACGGTGATATCGCGAATGATGTAGTCGCGAGCAACGCTGACAATATCGATCGCCCCGATGTCGCCGCCGGCTTTGCCAATTGCGGTGGCCACTTCGCCGAGAGTTCCGGCGCGAGTAGAAAGCTTGACGCGCAGGGTCAAGCTATAACTGTCGCTGGGTGAACGTTCCACGGCCGCTCCTTGTCCTGACCAGGGATGCAAAACTCTAACGCGCGAACGATTAAACCGCAAAGAATTCAGGGTTAAGAATTCAGATTTGAGATGATTTGAGATCTCAGATTTGAAATTTGAGATCTGGATCTATAGCCTGCCTTGTGCGTCTGGATCGTTTGCAAGCTAAAGATTGAGATTGTCAACCACGATCGCCTAGCTCGCGTTTGCGGAGTTCAAGAGCTTCCTAATCTGCTCCAGTAGTTGCGGGTCCAGCTTATTCTTCTTAGCCAGTTGAACCGAGCGCAGCCCCAGGAGTTTATAGACTTCCAGGGCTTCGGCGAACCCTTTTCGGGACAACGCAGCGAGGTGCCGGCGAACGGTGGCAATATCGCCGCGCGCAAATGTTCCGGTTAGGGCCTGCTCAGGATTCATTGCCATCACATTTTTGGTCGTGCTTTCGACCAGGGGCAGCAGTACTTGCCGCGCGCTCCTTTTGCTTACTCCGCAAGCGGCGAGCATCTCGGTAGCCAAATCGAAAAGGGCAACCAGGTGTGGGGAAGCCATGACCGCCGCGGCATGGTATAGAGCTTTGTCTTCCGGCCGGACAGAAAAGCTCTTGCCTTTCAAATCTTCAACAATTAAACGCGCCACTCGCAGCGCCGTCTTGTCGCCCTCCAGACAATAAAACGCCCCACGCAAAGCCTTTGCGCCGGCGCCTGGTTGGCTAACTGAAACCAGAGGATGCAGTGAACCGATATGAAAGCCTGCTTTTAAGAGCGGGCTTAAAACGTCCGAGGCGAGGGCGCCGCTGGTGTGGAGAACTGTCCGGCGGCGGGCTCTTCTGAACTCGCCAGCCGCAAGTCGCTCGGCTGCTTCCGCGATGGCGTCGTCGGGGGTTGTGATTAGAATCAGGTCGGTAGCGGGCAGTTGTGCCAGCTGATCCCAACCCAAAGCCTGGGCAGGTGTAGCCGACTTATTAAGTGCCCTGACTGCTTTTCTGGCCTCCGCCGGGTATCGAGCGACGAAGGCAAGGATGGGATAGCCCAATGACCGCAGGGCAATTGCCAGCGCCTGCCCGAGTCGGCCGGGACCGATGATAGAGACCGAGGGCTTTCGTATTTTTGTTGTTATTTTTGTCATTCGCGGGGCCGGCGGCTCGATCGCCTATCGCCACTGCTCGCGGTTCTATGATGATCCTGCCGGCCAACAAGCAGGTCTCACCTGAAAGAGCATCAGAATCCGGGAATTCTTAGGCTTTTCTGAGAACGGTGCATTATAATGGCGGCTATCCCGCAATCGCCAAAAGGTCAAAGCTTTTTGCCGAAGCGCGGTGGAGTGTTGGCTCTTCGATCTGGTCACTCCGCGCGCGCAACCAAGCGGCTATTAGCGGGCATCATAGACTGCGCCTTTGAAATAGCGAAGATGGCTTCCGTCGGTATGGCGCTTCCGACTGCCCCTGATGTGAAGTTTTTCGCCTGCGCAGCAACCCTCGATTCGCAGAACCTGGAAAGATTTTCCCCAGAACTCTTTTCATCAAGCATGTTTGAAAATTTCTGGAGGTTTTCAAGATGAATAGCTTCTCCCGCCTCGTCACTGCTCTGGTGCTGGTTTCTTCCGTGTTTGCCGGCTCGGTTGCGAGCTTTGCCCAAACGACCGATACGGCAAAGGTGCAGAAATCCAAGGAGCCCGCTCAGAGTACGACCGCGACCGCAGCCAAAAAAGACACGAGCCAAACGGTCCCAACCACTCCCGCCGGTTCGAACAAGCCGCTGTCCGTAAACGAAGATCCGGCGATGATCGGGAAGCGCAACATTAATAAAGGCATCATAGCCAGGATGAGCGGCTCAACGGAGAAGGAAGTGAAGCTGGGGAGGGAGTTGGCGGCGGAAGTGGAGCGCCAGGCGAAATTCGTCGATGACCCCATCATCACGGAGTATGTAAACCGCGTCGGCCAGAACATCGTCCTGCATTCTGACGCAAGGATTCCTTTCACCATCAAGGTCATCGACTCCGACGAGGTTAACGCTTTTGCGCTGCCCGGCGGATTTTTCTTTGTCAACAAAGGCTTGCTGCTCGTCGCCGACAACGAAGCGGAAGTGGCAGGCGTGATGGCACATGAGATCGGTCACGTTGCCGCTCGTCACGCACTCGAAAATCAGACTAAAGGGACACTGCTGGAATACCTGGCTATGGGCACGTCGATTTTCCTGGGTGGCATTCCCGGAATGATTTATCAAAACACGGCCGGACTTGGCCTCCTGGGAATCTTTATGAAGTTTAGCCGTAGCGCCGAAGAGGAAGCCGACAAGCTGGGCGTTCAGTACATGTATGCAGCTGGATACGACCCCAGCGCCATGGCAACCATGTTTGAAAAGCTCGAAGCGAAGAACAAGAAGAAACCCGGACTCATTGCGCGGGCTTTTGCGTCGCATCCCGCTCCGCCGGATCGGCGAGCCTCCGCCCTGGCTTTGGCGGCACGGTTTCCAGAGCACGATGAATATGTGATCAGCACGTCTGAGTTTCAGCGAGTGAAGGCGCGACTGTTAAGACTTTCTAACGCCAGGGCCTCTACCGCTGGAGCGCTTCCTGGATCCGAGGAGGGACCTCCGGGACGACCGACGCTGAAAAGGCGTCAACCGACGCCGGACGATTCAACGACTAACCCGGACGGAATCGAGTCGAAGCCCGCGGAGAAGCAGGAGCCTCCCAAACTGAAAAAGGAAGACGGCGCTAAGCCCCCGCAACCGTAGAGGGTAAACCTGCGGTCGAATCAAATCAGAGGCTCAAATCAAACCAGAGGCTTCCGCGCAGCGATGCGCGGGAGCCTTTTTGCAGTTTAGAGTCCAGGCTTCAGCCTGCCCGCCGCACTAGAGGAACCTAAAGGTCGGACTTTGAACTTCACTGCCACTTTAAACATGGCGACGCTAAGTCACCAACTTGACAATCTTTAGGGGCGTTGAGTATTCTAGCCGTTCGCGTTTTAGTCGCTAAAAACAGAGATATTTAACCATGTCAACATACTTTCCCAGCGGTAAGGATCTCGCTGGAAAACGCAAATGGTACGTAGTGGATGCCGCCGGCAAAACGGTCGGCCACCTGGCGTCTGAAGTTGCTTCTATCCTCAGTGGTAAACGTAATCCGGCGTGGACTCCTTTTATGGATATGGGCGATCACGTGATCGTGATTAATGCTCGGCAGGCTGTTCTTAAAGGTGCAAAAGCTCAACAAAAGATGTATCGCCATCACACGCGTTATCCCGGTGGCCTTCGCGAGGTCTCGGCGGCAGATATGTTTGCAAAGCGCCCGGACCGCGTAATCTCGCTGGCGATACAGGGTATGCTACCCAAGAATAAACTCGGCAAGGCCATGGCTAAGAAGCTAAAGGTTTATGCCGATGCCGAACATCCGCATACAGCCCAACGCCCACAGACCTTCCAACTCACCACCCGATATAAACAAGACACCCAAGCTTAAGAAGACAGAGTTAATAAAGAGGACGATATAGCTGTGGCTGAAATTCAATATTACGGAACTGGGCGGAGAAAGACTTCAACTGCGAGAGTTTACCTGCGAGCTGGTGGGGGCGACTTTCTGATTAATCGGAAACCATTCGATAAGTATTTTCCCAATGAGACTTTGCGGATGATTATTCGTCAACCTCTGCAGTTGACCGAGACGGTTACCAAGTTTGATGTTCTGATCAATGTTCGGGGTGGCGGCCCAGCGGGACAGGCAGGGGCTATCCGACACGGCATTACCCGCGCGCTGCTCGAATACAATGCGGATCTTCGTCCCACACTCAAGCAGGCTGGGCTAATCACACGTGACCCCCGCATTAAAGAACGGAAAAAGTATGGGCAGAAGGGTGCCCGCAAGCGCTTCCAATTCTCGAAGCGATAAAAGTTGAGATAGCGAATTTCGAATTTCGGAATTCGATTTTGAAAACCCGGTAGTTGCAGTTGGTTTGGATTGTCAGTCGCAGAACTGCGAGTTGATCAGCAGAAATTCGAAATCCGCATTCCGAAATTCTAAAATCCATTGCCGTAGCTCGAATTGGTTGCTCTTCCCGAGGAGAGCTCCGGGAGTTATGGTGAGTACATTAAACCAGTTCACTGAAAAGGAGACTAAAGTTTGGTTTCGGTTACGATGAAAGAACTCCTGGAGGCTGGCGTGCATTTCGGCCACCAGGTTCGGCGCTGGAATCCGAAGATGAAGGAATACATCTTCGGCGAGCGCAACGGCATTTACATTATTGACCTTCAGAAAACTCAGCGGATGTTTCGCGACGCGATCGGGTTTGTTACAAATGCGATTGCTGAAGACAGAGGAAAGACCGTGCTCTTTGTCGGCACAAAGAGGCAGGCCCAGGATGCTGTTCGCGAAGAAGCGGAACGCTGTGGACAGTACTACGTCAACCAGCGCTGGCTCGGCGGCCTGTTAACAAACTTCCAAACCGTTCAGAAATCCATCAAACGTCTTAAGGACTTGGAGGCCATGCAGACCGATGGCCGCTACGAAAAGCTGACGAAGAAAGAACGCATCAAACTCGATCGAGAGCGCGAAGGCTTGAATAAGAACCTTTCGGGCATCAAGTCGATGAATCGGCTGCCCGATATTGTGTTCATTATTGACGTCAGGAAAGAAGAGATCGCGGTCGCGGAAGCCAACCGATTGGGAATCCCAATCGTCGCCGTTGTCGATACCAATTGCTCGCCAGAAGGAATTGATTACGTCATTCCAGGCAACGATGATGCTTTGCGTGCGGTACGCCTCTTTGCTTCGCGGATAGCGGAATCAATTCTCGATGGTCAGCAAATCGCAACCGAAGGCGGTGTCGCTGCTCAGTCTGATGAGGCGGGAGAACAGGCAAGTGTCGCGCCGGCGGCCGAGATCGAGACCGGGGCTGGCGAACCCGCGGCTACGGGAGCCGCGCCAGTAGCCCAGGTGGCGGCGGAAACGGCCGCGCCGGAAGTAAGTGGCAGCGAAGGTAGCGAGCCCACCGCCGCGGAAACCTCCCAGGCAGATGAGGCTGTGGACGAAAGTGCTGAGTCGGTTGTGGCGGCGAGCTGAAACCCGGGCATTCGAGATTTTTATTATCGGCGAGCGCAGCCTTTAAAGCGGAACCTCCGCCGGGCTGCGCTTTTCATTAACCGGGCAAGCTCGGTAACCTGCCAATCCGACAAACTTTAGTTGTCGGACAAGTTGAAGCAGGACATTAATCAGATAGTTTGGGAAATAATCGGAGAGTTTCATAATCATGGCAGATGTAACAGCAGCAGCGGTAAAACAGCTTCGCGAAAAGACGGGCGCTGGAATGATGGAGTGCAAGAACGCGCTGGTTGAAGCTGATGGCAATGAAGAGCAGGCGGTTGATATTCTGCGCAAGCGCGGATTGGCCTCCGCAAAGAAGCGAGAGGGCCGCATCGCGGCCGAGGGAATTGTCGGCTCTTACATCCACATGGGTGGAAAGGTTGGGGTTTTGGTCGAGGTAAATTGCGAGACGGATTTCGTGGCTCGCGGCGAAGAGTTTCAGCAACTGGTGAAAGACATTGCCATGCATGTCGCCGCAGCGGAGCCAAGATTTGTTTCCCGCAATGAGGTGGCTGCGGCGGATCTGGAAAAGGAAAGAGAAATCGCCCGGGCTCAGGCCAAAAACGATCCGAAGAACGCCAGCAAGCCTGATCAGGTGATCGACAAGATTGTCGAAGGCCGCCTCAACAAGTTTTATGAAGAGACAGTTTTGCTGGATCAGCCTTTTGTTAAGGACCCTGCCAAGACGGTAGCAGAACTGGTTACCGAGAAGGTAGCCAAAACGGGCGAGAAGATTACGATTCGCCGCTTCACTCGCTATAAGATGGGCGAGGGACTCGAGCGGCGCGATGATGACTTTGGCAGCGAAGTAGCCTCGCTTGTGAGTTAGCCGCAAGTTTAGTTCAGAGTTCAAACTCTAGTTTGCGTTTTGAGAAGCTGGATCCCTTGCGGTCCCTTTGCGTTCTTAGCGGGTTTGGATTCTTGAAGACGGAAACCTTGTACCGCAACGCTCGCAAACTCTTCGTAAAGATACGCAAAGCAAACAGAACACTCCATGACCGCCGAAAAATCAAATCCTGACAAAGCCGGACTCGCCTACCGGCGCGTCTTGTTGAAGATCTCCGGCGAAGCTCTGATGGGCGAGCAAAACTATGGCATTGACGTAGATGTCGCTCGCATGGTTGGCGAGGAACTGAAAGCAGTTCACGAACTGGGCGTGCAGATCGCCGTGGTAGTCGGCGGTGGCAACATTTTTCGCGGCGTCTCCAGGAGCGCCGGAAACATGGATCGCTCGTCTGCCGACTACATCGGCATGCTGGCCACAGTCATGAACGCGGTCGTGCTGCAGGATGCGCTGGAAAAACTCCAGGTGCAGACGCGCGTCATGTCGGCAATCGACATCCCACAGCTGGCTGAGCCATTCATCAGAAGGCGTGCTGTTCGCCACCTCGAAAAGAGCCGCATCGTTATCTTTGCCGCCGGCACCGGCAATCCATATTTCACTACTGACTCCGCCGCCGCACTACGCGCCCTGGAAATCAAAGCCGACATAATTCTCAAGGCTACCAAAGTAGAGGGCGTCTATAACGCCGATCCGATGCAAGACGCGACGGCGGTTCGTTACGATTCTATAACCTACCAGCAGGTGCTCGAACGGCAGTTGAAAGTGATGGACGCATCGGCGATATCGCTGTGTATGGACAACAATTTGCCAATAGTGGTGTTCAATATGCGGCAGGCGGGCAACATCATGCGCGTGGTCACAGGTGAGCCGGGGGTAGGCACGAGAGTTTGGGTGGGAAAGTAGTTTCGAGTTTCGAGTTTCGGTTTCGAGTTCCCTCGATTATCAGAACCGGGAGCGGTAGCGACCGGCCGAATACTCAACCTTGGTTATCGGCACTCGAATGATTGCGACCGACATTGAATACTCAGATTATTTTTGAGTTGACTGATTGGCCAGTCGCTACCGCTCCCGGTTCTGATAAAGTTTTGGGGTTTGGCGTAAACCGTTTTGGAGTAGGAATATGAGCGAGAAGGACGTAATCAAAGACACGCGACCGCGAATGGACACGGTCATTGACGACTTCCAACGTAAATTGGCCACGGTGCGCACTGGACGGGCCGCCGTAAGTCTGCTCGACTCGGTGATGGTCGACTACTATGGCACCATGACGCCACTCAACCAGATGGCTTCAGTCCACGCGCCCGAGCCGGCGATGCTGACGGTTCAGCCCTGGGATCAGACGCAGGTCTCCGTAATCGAAAGAGCAATACGCGCCGCGGACCTCGGGCTCAACCCATCAAACGATGGCAAGCTGGTAAGAATCCCCATCCCGCCGCTCACCGAAGAACGTCGCAAGCAACTTGCGAAACAGGTTCACGAGATCGCGGAAGACCACCGCACCGCGGTGCGAAACATTCGTCGCGACGCAAATGAGCGTTTGAAGAAGATGTTGAAGGACAAACAGATTTCGGAAGACAACGAGCGCGATGGCCTTGAAGAAGTGCAGAAACTCACCAACACTTACGTCAGCAAGATCGACGAACTGACGAAGTCGAAAGAGCATGAGATCACGAGCGTGTAGGGAATGAGTCTGAGAAAGAAAAAGGCCAGGGCCGCCCTCATTAAGGGCGGCCCTGATTCTTTTAGCTGAGCGGGAACAAGCGACCAGGTCTGATTTCCTCTTTGAATAGTTAGTTCGGCATTGCGAAGACGTCGTCGCCGAGCGCCTGATTCAGTTTTACGTCTTTCACGTTGAACTCAGCAAAAGCAGCCCCTTGCGGCATTTCAATTCTTTGCGTAAAGCTGCTCGGGATAAGAACGCCCTCTACTTCTTTAAATTTTTGGTTCTCGGTTCCGAAATTGTAACCATTGAAAGAAAAGGTGAAGGTCACAACTCGACCGGTTGCGGTGTCCAGGTAAAAGTCCGTGGCATTCCCTTCCCCATCAACGATGCGAAATCCGCGTTGCTTTTTCTTGTCAGGAAGGACGGTTACAACGTAACCGGGCTGGTCAAATTTAGTCAGCACCCCCATACCGAATTTACCTCCCGGCGGCAACTCGGCGCCCGGAAGAGAACTGTAAGACTGCTGGCCATCATAAATCTGCTTAAAACTAAAGAGCGGACGCGCATCAACCTCCATGCGCAACTTGTGGCCGGCGCTGGCAATCACGAAGCTGCCGGGAATTGACTGCGTCGAGTTGGGTCCATAGAGGTCAACCGAACCGCGCAGCACCACGTTCTTGAGAGTCTTATACTTTTCTCCACCCTGGGCTGCCAGCGCGGCGCGCGCCAGATCGACCGGTGAAGTTGTCGCTGTAATCGCTACGGCTGGAGTCGTGTCTTTCACGCCGCCAGGAGCAACAGCTTTCGCATTGGCCTCAGTTTGCCCATAGGCGGCTGCCGCAAAGCAGAAAACAAGAGCTAGCAAGGAGAGTGATGTCGCAAATCTTTTCATCGGATTATTTCCTCAAGCGTTTCTGAAATGACTACAAGTCAGTAAGAGAATTTTATTCAAAACGGAACGCAGCTTCGCCTGAAACTGAAGCGCATGCCTTTACAAACCAAGCGGGCGCGTCCTAGAAATTGAAACGCACCTGCGCCGTTACCCTTCGATTGCCGGCGCCGCTACCACCACCAGCTCCGCCGCCGCCACCGCCCGGGCCGCCAAAGCCGCCAAAGCCACCGCTGAGGGATAGGCTTTGACCAAAGAAGGGAGACGACAGGTTACCAACTGGCGGTGAGAGGTTTACGTGGTTGAATAGGTTCTGAAAATTCAACGAAAACTGCATGCTGTAGCGCTTGGCTTCGGCCCCTCCTCCACCAGGAGGGCCGCCAATAGCGGCAAGACCGCCGCCGCCACCACCGCGACCACCCCCGCCACCCGGACCTCCTCCGGGTATGCCGCCACCACCGCCACCCGCACCTGGGATTCGAGGAGTTCCACCGCCACCGCCGCCGCGACCACCACCGCCACGCTGGCCAGCCTGCTCCTGACCCTCCCGGGCGGTCGCAGCTGTCGCTGAATGGATGGCGCCAAAGTTCCAGGTCTTGCTGACGCGCATGTTGACGGAGATGAACCCCGGACCCTCGCCGAAGTTGCGCGGGATCAACGCCTCTCCGGGAGCCGGTCGCAAGTTAAAGTTGCCATAAGGCGTGCAGACAATGTTTGCCGAGGGGTTATTGCAATCCACACTTGCCGGAGCGAAGGATGGACGCTCCGTGAAGAGGCGATCCCCATTTGTATCCTGGCCGATTGTTATGTTGAACGGTCTTCCTGAGCTCGCCACGATGAATGGATTCAAGCTCAGCTGCCACCAGGGCAGATTGATTGTGCCGGCGAAGGTAAGGCGATGCCGCACATCGAAGGCGGCACGGCCAAACTCTCCGGTCAGATCATAAGAGTTGGCGGGAAAGAGCGCGCCGCCCTGGCCATCAGTATCGTTGGTGGTTTTACTCAGCGAGTAACTCGAGAAGAACGTCAACGCCCGGCTAAATCGATTATTGAAACCAATGAACAACTGGTTCTGATTAAACCTGCCGCTCGACTCGTATTGGTAGATCTCTCCGACGTTGCCAAAGGGACGCGTTCCGCCGGTTCCGGGAATGGGTGCATTGATATCGCGGGCGCGAATCACGTGTTGAATCCGGACCAGGAACAACCCGGCAAACAGCGTGAACCGTTTCGGCAACTGGCGCTCTACCTGCGTCCCGCCAAGGTAAACTACGGGTGCCTGGAGGTTGTCGGCAACCCGCCAGGTTACTTGACGCCCCACCGCGTCTAGACTGCTCAGCGGAATCGCGTGACTAAAATCAAGCGTATCCAGCGGCGAGTCGACCGGCTCAACAAACTGTCCATTCACGTTATACAAGGGAACTTCACTAACAAAGAACTGCTGCTGATTCACGCCATTGAACCGATTGGCTTGAAGCGTATTGCCTTCGCCAAAACGATTGTAGAAGACACCGCCACCAGCGCGAATGACCATCTTGGGCGGCTTGGCACTGTTTACAGCGCCGGGTGACCAGGCGACTGCCAGACGCGGAGCGAAGTTCAATATGCTGTTGATATTATTCTGGCGCTCATAACGAATCCCATAACTGAAGGTCAGGTTGGGCCGCACACGCCAGTCGTCCTGGGCGTAAATGCCAAAATCGACCTGGGAAACATCGGCCTCAGGATTGCCTGAAGAGATGTTGAACTGCGATGCGCCGCCGCCACGCCTGCGAATCTCCAGGGGCGTCAAAGCAGGACAGTCTCGCTGTAGTACCAGGGTTCGGCGATAGCGCTCAAGGCTATCGGCAAATACCTGCTGGCTGGTAATAGGTTCACCGCACCCGTTGAATGTCGGGACAAGCGCGCCGGCAAAAGTAAACGAGCCGCCAAAATTGTTCGGGTTAACGTCCGTAATGTGTACATCGCGGACCCGGCCGCCAAACTTGAACGCGTGTGTTCCTTTCGACCAGGCCAAAAAGTTCTGCAGCTCCCAACGCTGATCCGTGTTCTGGACGGCTCCAACCTGCGAGCCTCCGCTGATAAACGCGCTGCTCACGTTGACCGTGGGACGCGTGATGTCGCCCAGGCTTTGCGCCCGCTGCCGGGTATATTGCAATTTCGTTTCATTGATCATCGACGCGTTCAGCACCGCCGTTTCGGTAAGCTGAAAGTTCTGCTGCGTAAACGATGACGTGAAGGCCCGCTCCGGCAGCGAAAATCCGCCGACACCATTATTGGCGGTGCTGTTGTGGCTAAAACTATAACGAGCGATTAGCGTGTTATTGGTGTTGATCTGATAATCGAGACGTGGACTAACCGTAATGTTTCGTCTTGGTACCACCACCCCAAAACCAAGGCCTAAGGGGTTGAAACTCGAATCAAGAATAGTAGCCTTCACCAACTCGTTGTCGTCAATTTCACGCCGCTCAAAGTCGATGAAGTAAGACGCCTTCTTTTTCACCAACGGGCCGCCAAGATTTCCACCGTATTGCCTCACCTGAAAAGGTGAACGCTTTGGAGAGCTGGTAGCAAAAGGATTGCGTGAGTTGAAGCTCTCGTCCTGAAAATTGAAAAACGCGCTGCCGCGTATTTTGTCCGTGCCCGGCCGAGTCAAAATATCGATCCGGCCCGAGGGCTGGTCATTTTCCGCGGCAAACGGGTTTTGATTAATTCTAATCTCGCGGATCGACTCTTTGGGAGGCAGCCGGCCGCCGGAAAAGCCATCGACGAAAATCTGTCCCCCGTTCGGCCCCATCGAAGGTCCGGCGAGGGCCTGCAATGCCGCCGCCAATTCATCGGGATCGTCCGGCAAGGCATCGAGGTCCTTTCCGGTTATGACCGTCTGGTTTGCGTTGTTGGTTGATTCTGTGCTGAGCGGAGTTTCCGCTGCGATGGTGACCTTTTGCTCTTCAATCGTAACCTTCAAAGTAAGGTCCAGTGACTGTCGCCCACCGGCGGTCAAATCAACCTCGGTCTCCTCGGAAACTGCGAAGCCTGGTGCAGTCGCGCGCAGCGAATATTTCCCGGGGGCAAGCGCGCTAAACACATACGCGCCTTCACCGTTAGTGGTGGCGGTCTTTTCGACTCCACTCGCGTCTGTAAGCGTGAGGGTTGCCCCGACAATTGTGCCGCCAAGTTCGTCCTTGACTACACCGCGCAGTGTTCCCCGTGTTTGTTGCGCCAGCGCGACTACCGTTGACAACATGAGCATTAAGGCGATGCCCGAAGTCTGCCGCAGGATATTTCTGGAGATGTACATAATCAAGACCCTTATTCGGAGACGTGAACTTATCTGACCAGGACCCAACGCTAACGACTTTCTGACAAGACGCCTGCGCTTGAACCTATCGCTACCTACGCGCGGATTCTGGCAAGATCCTGGTGCTTATTTATGGCAAACCAATTCCAAATTGTACGCCGCTACCTAAACCGGCCGCCGGGTTTGGCACTGTTTGGCCGCCGGTCTGTTGCTGCCTCGCCGCTAACATGTTAAGCAGCGCGTCTGCACCGGAAATAAAACTGATGGCCGTCAGGCGCGACGGATCAGCGCCCTTGGTGCTGGAAACAATAATTGTGTCGCCCACCTTCACGTCGGCAATTGAGATAGTAGGCAGACGTTCAAGCATGTCCTGCAGGTTCATTCCACCGCCACCCATGCGCATTCCGCCGCCGCCACGTCCCTGGCCACCTGCCGGTGTACCTTGTGCGCCGTTTGGCTGAGGCCTACTTGCTGCCTGGCCTGAGGCTGGAGGCTGACCGGCCGGTGGACCGGCTGCTTCCGGTCCACGACCCATCATCATACCGCCCATTTCATTCGCCGCTGGAAACTTCCTGAGCACAGCGTCCTGCTTAACAACAATCGTTAGCGGCTGCTTTGTTTGGAGGTCATTGATTTTCACTTCGCCCGTGGCGACATCGACGGCAGTGATTACGCCCGCCACCGTTTTGAAGGAACCAGTCACAACCTTTTCGGCAGTAAAGGCGCTGCCATCGGCGTTGCGTTCTCCCAGAGCGCGAAGCTGATCGCCCACCTTCAGCTCTTCAAATTTTGCCGGCCTGGCATCGGCAAACTTGATCGAATCTGGCGCGTAGCGACGCATCTCCACTTTGTCAGACACGGGAATAATCAGGGACTGCGGGCCGGCCATCGTTCGACTGGAGATCGTGATTTCTTTTGTCTCCGGCTTGAGCGCCGTGATCATGCCGAGAACTCCTCGCCTCTTCCACTCAGCGCGTTCCGCCTCCTGTTTTTTAGCGATGTCCGCTTTAGTCATTACAACCAGAGTCCTCGCCGGGACAAGCTTGCGGTCATCTGAAACTTTACCCATTGCCAGCACGCGATCACCTTCTGCCACTTCCGCGAAAGTGGTTATGGTAGCGTTTGCCAGCGTGGTTTCGCCCGGAGCAATACGCTTATACGCGGTGCTGTCGCTAAGCACGACCGTAACCAATGAGCCGGCGTCAGTCTTGATGATCAATTGTTTGGCCGCGGCATCAATCACCTTCACCTCTCCCAAAGCCCTGTTTGGGCTGATCGATGGATCAGTTGCCTGTGGGGAAGCTGGTGCGGTGGTGGTCGTCTGTGCGTTGGCATTAATGCCGGCGAGTACTCCAACAAGTACAAGCGCAATTGCGAGAAACAGCGCTTTCATTACTCCTCCTGTTCGTTTCGCGAAAAACCGCGAGCGGCCACTCAACAAAAATGTCGGAATATTGCGGCAACAGCCTGGGACTATCCTAGTCTGTTACGCATAAAACTCGACGAATGTTCTAGTTAAGTTGCTCGTTAGGTATCGCTTATACCGAGCGCACGCATGCTGAATACTCACGCCCGGAGTTCAAAAAAGTTGCACAATTATCCGGTCTGCCGCCTATTCAGCCCGTCAACCGTGGAAAATCTTTGGATGCGCGACGAGTGGTATTTGGCTGGATTTTTTGAGTCTTTTAGCCAGCTTTCGGGAGGGGAAGAATGAATTTCACCCTTCCTGTCGACGCTTCCAGCCCACCCGATACCTGGCTGTCAATGCCAGCCCGAGGCTGGTGACCAAAACGACAGCGACAACGATCGGCCAAACAAAGGGCAGAGATGAAAGCGCGATCCAAAAAATCGTACCTAACAGCAGCGCAACGGCTTCCGAATTTTTGCCACTCTTTACAAATTTTCGTTGCAACCAGCGGCCAGTGGCAGCATAGATGATCACGCGTCCAAACAATCCGGCCACAACAATCAATAGCAGCGCCATCAAGCCAATTAAGACACTGATGGTGTATGGCAGATAGCGTAGACTCAAAATAACGCCTGGGCCAATTATCAGAGATCCGACTACTCCAATAATCGCTACGCGGCCGAGTGATAATTGCAAGCGGGCTATACCGCGGCTGATTGTGCCTGGCATCGCCGCAGTCAAAGCCAAAGCCACAATAAACCAAAACAGGACCGCAAGCAGTCGGAGTCCGATATAGCTCGCAGACCAATGCGGTGCGAGCAGGTCTTTTGGATTGCGCATCAGGTTTCGGAGTTCCTGCTCATAACCGGCGTACATGATTGTCTGAGCGCCGGGACTGCGCAGTGGCTGTTTATCGACATGCTGGTACGCGCCACCCACGGTAATAACATCGCCATTGATCCGCGCGCCCTCAAGCTGAATCACGGAGCCGCCTATCGCTGCCACGTCGCCATCCACCGTTCCTTGAACAATGACGTCGCCTCCCAATGCGAAGGCGCCATTTTTTGCGGTGCCATTTACTCGCAAAGATTGGCCCAGGGCGTAGACGATGGTTTCGCTGACACCTTCGACTACATAAGGGCTATCAACGGGTACAGGCTCATAGGCGGTCTGCGCTTGCACCGCCAATAGCATTAGCGACATGGAGAACAGCAAGCCGCAGGCTCGGAGCAGGCTTTGTGAACACAGCAGATCGTGGCGTCGCTGGAAGACGAATCCATTCCCCATTGATGCTTTGGCTGTGTTCATGCGAACCGCGCTTATTCGATAACGCGAGTTCGGTGGTAGCGTGATATTAGGAGGGAAAGAATGGCGATTGCGAGAATGACCAAAAACAAGCCGGCCAAAGCCGCAAGTCGCGAATCCGGAATCAGTCCGCGGCTTACGACTCGCGAGACCACTGTGAATCCAGCCGCCGCATCGAACGTCGCCCTGCCAAAGAGACCCAGGATCCCAAAGACCTTGCCGGCGACGGAACGCACATTGAGAATTACAGCTTTACTCGAAGCTACTCCGAGCAGGGCGAAGGCTGCTAAACCCAGAATTATGCAAAACCGCAAAGCGCGAGTGTGCTCTGAACGATCGCGAACTCCTCTCATGTCGCTCTCTGCGTGTACCGCCACAACCTGGGCGAAGTTTGCCGGCACCGCGGGAGCGAAAGGACTGGCCAGTGCCGAATCCAACTCACACATGAAAAGACGCTGTGCCTGCAATTCGGAAGCACAACTGGCGCATTGCTTGATATGTTCTTCCAGGTCCGCACGATTCCCGGGATCGAGTTCGCCGTCAACGTAAGCGGCAATATTTCCAGTCTCGCAAATGTTGTGGTTGGTAGACACGAGTGCTTGCAAACTAAATTCCAGTGATGCCTTTATCTAAGAATTGCTGCCGCATCATTTCGCGGGCACGAAATAAGCGATTCTTAACCGTACCCAGGGGCAAGCCCGTAACGTCGACAATTTCCTCGTACGTCAGATCCTGCGAATGGCGCAAAACAACCAGCTCACGATAAACGGTCGGAAGCGCGCGCACCACCGTTTCAATTTCTAACCGGCGCTCTTCCCGTTCGCTCTGCTGCTCGGGGCTAAGTCCCTCGCTCTCGAGCGGAAGATCGTAATTGTCGTTTTCAGTCCCGCTGATGAGAGATCGCTCGCGCCCGGTGTTCCGGCGCAGGTAATCAATTGCCGCGTTATGCGCAATCTTGTAGATCCACGTCGAGAATTTAAACTCCGGACGATAGCGGGAAAGCGATCCATAGATCTTGATGAAAATTTCCTGAGTCAAATCCAGAGCTGCCTCGTAATCCCCTACCATCCGGTATACATAGCCTGAGATTGGTCGCTGATAGCGCCTAACCAGTTCCTCGAAGCCTCCTTCGAAACCCTGCGCGGCGCTGGCAACCAGATCGCGATCGGCGGCGGAACTAAAACTCAAAATGCCAGGGGCTGCAGACATGCTCATGGTGCCAGGATATTACGTTTGAGAAAGGAAAGATGTTTCAAAAGTCAGTCTACAGTCGGTAGTCCTAAGTTCAACAGTCCGGGGCCTGTTTAGAAATGGACTTGGGTCTTTTATTGCCACGATAGAGTTGCCAATCCTGCCGGCGCGGCAATGGCGTCAAAGCTCAACTCGCGTGTAGCGAGCTGTAAACCGACGTCTGCGGCATTGAGCGAACGCAAGTCCGCTCCGAGCGTCTCATTAACAATCGCTGAAACGCGGGCTTTGTCCAATAACTCTCCTACTACCAGGACGCGCGACAGCTCCCGGCCTTTCTCTGCTTCGCCACCGCGGCGATCGCGATAGAAAAGCAGCAGGCGATAGAGCTCATCTTCACACTCGTCGGCGTCACACCTGACGCTGCGGATTATGAGCGGCTGCTTACCGCGGAACACTACTGCAGTGAACCCTCTCTCCGATGAACTGAGCAACAGCGCATCGGCAAAAGATCCGTTCATGGTCAACCATTGCCCTTCGCCGATGTGACGCGGAACGATGAGGCCCGCACGCCAGCCAAGAGAATGCACAGCGCTTTCGTATTCGCCGAGAATGGAAGCACGAGTGGCGATTACCAGGTAACGACCTCTTCCCTGTGGGTCGGCCGGCAAACGTTCCCGGGCAATCGCAAGATCTGCAACCGAAGTGCCGAAGCCGCGCTCCATTTTCCACGTAAGCACTTCCTCAAGCTCCGCGTGTGATGCCGGTTGCGATTCCAAAGTCAAAATTAAAGTCCGGCTAGCCGCATCCGGCAATGCCACTGACCATCGCTTTTGCTGGAGCAACCCGGCGCTGCTGGCCAGGTCTCTGAGGGCCGCGGTCAATTCCCTGGGGTCGGAAATGTTTGGCTCATCGAAGCTGGGACTAATCAGATGTTCAGGCAGAGCAACTGTCGCGGCGCGCCGCAGGTTGGTTGTTCCTCCGCGGCCACGCTCGAGTTGCACCATCGTGGCCAGTCCCTTTTCGAAACCAACCGCTGTTGACGGGTACCAGGGATTTACCAGCTTGGATATAGGGTTTGCCATTTTCGACTGCCGATTGCCGGATTCTTAATCGGATATTACTTTAAGACCGCGCTTTCAGTTGAAATCTTCGCCGATGTTTCATTGACCATTCCTCCTGGCAATCGGCAATCGGCATTGACCTACCATTGAGAGTAAGGCGTTCCTTCCGAGGAAGTGTCCTGGGAAGCGCTATGAACATCAGTAACGCCGGCTTCGCCGCTGGAGGAATTTGGATCTTCGCCGGTGACTACCGTCCAATCCGGCTGGCCGGTAATCGGATCTTTCGGTAGTTCGCGCATGTAGCCGCCGGAAACAAGATCGTCCAGCGACTGCGGTAGCTTCTGTTTGTCAGCCGCATATTGATCGAGTAGTTTGCGTAAATTGAAGAGGTCGTCCCGCAGAACTGCTTCGCGCGTGGCGAGGATGGTCTTTTGATATTGCGGCAGCGCGATGGCGGCCAGAATAATGATCACCGTGATCACGATCATCAACTCGAGCAGCGTAAAACCAGTCGGCAGACGGCCGGAGGCAGGAGGCAGGTTTCGCCAAGACGTCTTTTCTGGTTTCTGCTTTTTGCTTTCTGCTCTTAGCACTTCACCCGCCTCCTACTTCCTGCTGCTCTATCCATTTCACCTGCCTACTGCCAAACTGCGCCTGCCGCCTGTCTTTTACCAGTCACTATATTTCTCTCCGTTTAGAGCAGTTTCCTTCGACTTCGAGCGAACGTCAAAAACGTTTTCGCCGCCCCATGAGCCACTGTCTGGCGAGTCGTAGCAGGAGGTAAACTCCCACTCGGCTTCTCCCGTCATTGGATCGATAGGAATACGCCGTAGATAAACTTTCTTCCTGGTCGACGTCTCACTACCGAGCACGCTCTTTGTGTCAGTAGTTGAGGTTCCGGTGCTTTCGAGTCCCTTCCCACCACCGGCACCTCCACGAGGGATCACATTGACGCCGTCGACCAGAGTTTGCAGATCAGGAGGATATCGATCCGGATTATCTACCCCGAAGATGGTGCAATCAGAGATCACAACTTTGCTGCGCGGATCTATGGGTGGCGTAACGTTCCCGCTCCCCGTCACCGTGGTTCCGGTGCAGGTCATTCCCACAGTATCCCGGCGAAATTCATCGATGGCCGTGCGCATCTGCCGCAGGGCATCGTGGAGTTGCTGTTCCTTTTGGCGTTTGACGGAAAGTTTGAGCAGCGGCACAACACCCATGGTAAGAATCGTCAACACGGTGATTGTGATAACGAGCTCGATTAGGGTGAAACCCGGTTGGTTGCTCTTGAAGCCCGCCTTAATGCTGAAGAACCGCGCGAGAGCGGATTGAGACAGAGTGACGCGGCGACCGTGAAGCTTAGCCGCTATCACCGCATCGCCGCGTTCAGGTTTATTCGAACATCGCTCTCGCAGGTAAATCACCTTCTTACTGCTTCACGGTTGCGCGAGCCGGGACCACCTCGACCGCCAGACTCCGAGCGTCTGCCGCGACAAGGTTGATAGAATCTTTATCCAACAAGAGACCGGCGTTGCCAAGTCCTACACCTTCCACGTCGATGAATAGCAACGTTCCCGTACCCTTCATCGAGGCGCCGCCGCTCAGATTAGAAACGGAAATCAGGCAAACGCCCGAAGCGTCTAATGATTGAGAGAAACTCGCCCCGGTGTTTTTTCCGTCCTTACTTTCCAGAAGAGATCCGGCTGAAACCACTTGCACTTTCACTACCTTCGGATCAAACCGCAGGGCAATCACCGCCAGGGCCAGCGAAACATCCGACCTCAACTCGAGCGCAAAGCGCCGCGTTTCACCAACTCTCATTGACTGCTCACCCGGGGTTAGGCTGAGCTGTGCGGTTCTGGCGTTCGGGTTGATTGGGGCTATGGCCGCCTCGATTGGTTTCGGCATGCTGGTTAGGACAGCGCCCGCGCTCCCATTGAGATTCGTATTTACAGCCGCAACTTCGGTCGCGGCGCTATTGCTAACAAGCGACTTCGGCGCCGGCACATAAGCCGATATCTCCTCCGCCGGCACTTGCACCTTGGCAGTTTGCTGCGTATCGGTTGCATTTCCCTGGGCGCCTGAATTCAGCGCGGCATCGCTGTTAGCGGGCGTATTGGCAGCAGTTGTTGGAGTGCTTGCCGGGGTATGGTTAGCCGGAACAGCCCCTGTAGTTTGCACGACGTTGAGATTCGTCGCGATTGCCGGAGGATTATTTGGAAACACGCCGGGAGAAGACGAAGCCGTATTCACCTTCGCCGTCGAATTCTTTTGCTGCAAACGAAACTCGGCTAATTGATCTTCGCGGTCAGCTTCGCGCAGCATGGCTTCGAGTGAACCGGTCGTGGGCGATTGCAGTGTGCCGCTCGGACGCATCTCCTCATCGCGCGGCGTGACCGCCGGCGCGCGCAGCACGCGCGGCGTGACCGCAATTACAATATCGATTCTTCGGTCGTCGCGGGTGGGAGCGGAAAACAGACGGCCGAAAATTGGCAGCCCGCTGAGTATTGGCAAGCCTTTGCGACCTGCCGAAGAAATATCCTGCGACACGCTAGCCAGCATCATGGTGCGATTGTTTTGCACGCGCGCCGTTCCCGTAATTGTTCGTTCAGTGAAGGTCGGGGTCAAGGTACTCGCGCCCAGCACGTCCTTCGATTCGATCGACATCTTCACCTGCACGTCCTGATTGGGAAAAACCTGCGGCGTAAACTTCAGAGTCAGGCCGGTCGGTTCATAGTTGATTACCGGAAAACCGCCGGTAGGAAATCCGTTATTGGTAGTACCGGTGCTCGTTTGCACGCCAAACGGGTAGGCCTGTGCCGTTTGCACCGGAACGCGCTGGCCGATTCGCGCGGTTGACTCTTCGCCGTTGAATGCGTGCACTTGGGTCGAAGCAACAAGCTTCCCGCGATTCTTAGTCTGAAGCGCCGACAGGGCTGAAGACGGGATAATAAGCGCGCTACCAAGAGCGACAGGCAGACCAACAGTGCCTACCCCGCCCTGCAGAACTGAGAATCCCTTCTGTAAACCGCCAAGATTAACAAGTGTCGTATCCGTTCCCAATTGATTACCAAATTGCATTAGATCAGTTTTCGAAACTTCATAGATGTTCACGTCCATGACCACTTCAGCGCGGTCTTTGTCGATGCTCTGAATTAGCTCTCCAATCAATCGTACGTTCTCGGCGGTGTCGCGTATCGTCAAGCTATTGGTGTCTTTGTCGGAAACAACAATCGTTTGCGGCCGGCCCACCGAGGGCGGGATGGCTTGCCCTACAAGGGTCTTAACCTTGTCGGGATCGCTGTTCGCGAGAAAGAAGGTACGCAAGACGAGTTGCTGGTATTGCGGGCGGCGAGTTTGATCGGCGACCAGAATGGTGCGCCTGCTGAGCTTCTGGAAAAACAGACTTTCCTGGAGAAAGATGTAGTCGAGCGCTTGTGAAGTGGTCACGTCGCGCAAGTTGATATCGATGTTTCGCGGCTGCACAAACGACTGCCGATCAAAAATAACATTCAGGTTGAGTTGCTCTGCAAGACTGCGAATGAAGGCTTTCAAATCTCCGCTGTAACTAATAACTCGTAGTTGCTCGGTGTGTGCCGCGGGCAAAGGAGGTTCCTGGACGGTCGGGCTAAGCGTTCCCTGCTCCGTGTTCTTCAGTCCGTTTTCGCTGCCGCCGTTGTTCCCTTCCTTCGCACCCTGAAGACGCAGCATTCGCTCCATCTCAGAAACTGCCAGCTCGTTGACGGGATCGTATCCGTATGCTTGCCGAAATGCGTTATACGCTCCAACGAAATCGCGCTGCTCCGCCAGCGCGCGTCCCTGCTGCATGTACGACTGGGAAGCATTAAAGCTCGCCCGCCGAAAATGAAGTTGATATTCGACGTTTGCGGGATCGGCGGCCACGGCCAGGGTAAACTCCTGGGCGGCTTTTTCCCATTGCTGGGCCTGTTCGTAATCAATTCCCGCTTTGAAGTGTTTGTCACCTTTTTTGGCCAAAGCAGTCGCCGGCAAAAGGAGTACACAGAAGGTGAGTAGCAGGGAAACCAAAATGCGGGGTTCGTTCTTGATTCTCATAATTTCTCTCAGTGGAGGTGGACGGTCGAAGTAGCTGACTAACGTGGGCTAATATTGCCGCTTAGGAGGCTAAGATGCAAGCATTTTTAGCCGAAATAACGTGGCATAATTCTGCCGAAATACGTGGCACAACTTAGCCGAATCGGGTGGGATAATAGTGCCTTTAAGGAAGCTAAGATGCAACTCTTCCTCATTCCTTTGCTTTACACGCAATTTAAAAACAATAGTTCCCTAAAACGACTAGGTTTAGAGTACAAGCCTTAGCTTGCTGCTTCCGGCGCTGGAGCCTCAACACTCCCCACCTGGGCTGCCCGCGCGGGCACCCAACGGGCTGAACCCTAAACAGTTAACCCCCGGCGCTGACTTCCTCAACAAAGGTTACCCGGTTGATCTCATGCAATGTTGAAACTCCCGCGAACACTTTCCGGAGCGCCGATTCTCGTAAACTAGTCAATCCTTCCGCCTCGGCCGCCCGCCGAACCTCCGAGCCTGGCCGGCGTTCGACGATCATTTCGCGAATATTGTCCGAGAGATCAAGCAGCTCATGAATCGCAGTGCGGCCGCGATAGCCGGTGTGGTTGCACGCATCGCAACCTACATTGATGTAGAAGGGCGTCTCGCGATGCTCTTCCGGCCGCAGTCCAGACTCGATCAGCTCCTGGTCTTTGGCGTGATACTGACGCTTGCAGTAAGGACATAGCATACGAATCAACCGTTGCGCCAATACGCAGTTGAGGCATGAAACAAAGTTGTACGGCTCGACGCCCATGTTGAGAAAACGTCCGATGACGTCGATGACGTTGTTTGCGTGTACGGTAGTAAAGACGAGATGGCCTGTCAGCGCGGATTGGATCGCAATCTGAGCGGTTTCGGTGTCGCGGATTTCACCGATCATTATCTTATCCGGGTCGTGGCGCAGAATAGAACGCAAGCCGCGATCGAATGTCAGCCCCTTCTTTTCGTTGACCGGAATCTGCGTGATGCCGTGTAACTGATATTCAACCGGATCCTCGATGGTTACGATCTTGTCTTCTTCATTTCGAATTTCATTGAGGGCGGCATAAAGCGTAGTGGTCTTACCGGAGCCCGTCGGACCCGTTACCAGCACCATGCCGTAAGGCTCGGCGATGTAGTGGCGAAACTTTCTCAGGTCCTCTTCGGCAAACCCCACCACGTCCAGATTCAAGTTACGAAATTCCTCGTTTATTTGCTCCTTGTCCAAAATACGAATGACCGCATCTTCACCGTGAATGGTGGGCATGATCGAAACGCGGAAATCTACGTTGCGGCCTTTATAACGAACCCGGAAGCGCCCGTCCTGCGGCACACGGCGTTCGGCAATGTCCAACTCGGACATAACTTTTATGCGCGAGATCAGTGTCTGGTGGTAAGCCAAATCAATCGGATCAACTTTGGCGTAGAGTGCTCCGTCAATTCGATATTTGACCTGCACCTCGGTGTCGCGCGTCTCGATATGAATATCAGACGCGCGCGACTCCATTGCATTGTAGATTATGGAATCGACGAGTTTGATGATTGGCGACATCTCAGAATCAGTCGCCAGGCGATCGAGATCAAGCACCTCTTCGCCGGATTCCGTTTCTCTGACCAGCGAGATGCGAAAGCCGGAGGCTGCTTCCTGTAAGACGCGCTGCGTAGCATCGCCGCGTCGCAAGATCACCTCAATGGCTCCCGCAGTAGCAACGTAGGGAACAATTCGAGTCTTCAAGGCGCTCTGGAGTTCGTCCAGGCGTTCCAAATCGGTCGGGTCCGCCATCGCGATGTGCAATCCCTTTTCGTCGCGCTTGAGCGGCAGGAACTGGTGGCGCACCATCAGGTCTACTGGAATCTCATTAAAGAGGGTGAAGTCAATCGGGGATTCCTGGTCTGTCGGAAGCAATTCGACAAAGTTCAGGCGATAACGCCGGGCGAGCTCTTTAGCCGCCCGCACCTCAGGCGGTTCGTGGCTGTCTCCCTCGTCTCTCTCGCGGGCGATTTTCTCGCTGACTACCGCTTCAGAAACCAACCCCGGTTGTGATGGCGGAGTAGCTGTAGGATTTTCGGTTAACTCTTTCATTCACTTTTGTGCTTGTCGATGTGGCGAACCAGCGTTCCCGCATTCCCGGCGGCTCAGTGGTGGCCCCTCACTGCGCCGCCACTGGAAATTGATTGAATGATGGGAAGGTAAATAGCCAGGAGAATCGTAACGACGATTCCGCCCATAACCACTAGAATCGCAGGCTCAAGCGTGGTCGTCAACTGCTCCAGCCGAACTTCCGACTCACCATCGTAAAAGACTGCAACCTCGTCGAGCATTTCACGCAAACTGCCGGAACGCTCGCCGATTCCCACCATATCCACCGCAAGCGGCGGCACCCACTTGGCAGCCTCCAGACTCTCTGTAAAAGAACGGCCCTCGCGAATCATCGGCAGGATCGCTGAGCTGCGGCGCCGTAACTCGCGGTTTGTAATTGACTCCGCGGCTATCTCCCACGACTCCACGAGCGTAATTCCGCCGGCCAGAAGGGTGGCTAACGACCGTGTCACCTGGGCCACTGAAAGCTGCATTACCAGGTTGCCGGCCAGCGGTATCTTCAAGATAAACGCATCGACTCTTAAGCGGCCGGCTTCCGTGCGCGACCAAAGGAAAAGCGCAATGATGCCCCCAATGAAAAGTGGGCCAAACCAGATCACGTTTGATGTAAGCCACTTCGAAAGTCCCACCACAATCTGCGTAACAATTGGAAGTTCACCGCCGGCTAGTCCTGAAAACAAATCCGACATTCGCGGCACAACATACACTGTCAAAAAAGTCACCATGCAGCCCGACGCGAAGAGCAGGAACAGCGGGTATGCCAGAGCACCGCGAATCTTGCGGCGCAAAGCTACGTTACGGCGCATATAGGTTACGTAACGCAGCAGAACTTCATCCAAAGCACCCGAACGTTCACCCGCCAGGATGGAGGCGGTGTAAATTCGTGGGAAGATACCTCCCTGGGACGCAAAGGCCTGCGAAAGCGCCGCGCCGCCGCGTATTTGATCTTCAACATCTCCGAGCACAGCGCGCAAACGGGCCGAGGCTGCACGCTTACGCAACATCGAGATAGCCTGCAGAATTGGAATGCCGGCACGCACCAGCGCCGCCAACTGCTGGTTGAAGAGGAGAAAATCGCTGGCTTTTACCTTTGCCTGGCCGCCTCGTCCGCCCAGGCGGGTCAGCGTAGTTACTCCGCTCGCTTTCGGCGGCGTCACATTGAAGACGCGGAACCCTTCAAGCTCCAAACGCGCGCGCGCCTCATTGATGCCCGGCGCTTCCACCGTGCGCGTCACTACTTCGCCCGCCGGCGTTCCTAGTCGGCAAATAAATTCAGCCATTGCTTATCGTTCCTAGTTCAAAATCAGGCCGAAAGTATAGCACGGGCTCAACCGCCCGAGATGGTGGCGCGACACGGCCCCTGCATACACGATGAGGCGAATAGAAAGTTCCTGTTCAATTCGTCTGACTCCTCGATCTGATATCGTTTCGAGATATGGCAGAGCGGCTTACTTGCCAAGTTTTTTGCATAGAGGGTCGGAGCAGTACGCAGCGTGAATTTTAGACAATGGCGCCGAGTTGTTTGGCAACTCCACACCTCAGCCACCGCCACCATCGAGTATTGGATACAATGGCTTTAACGCGCTTGCTGAATATGACAAGCCGATAAATGGTGGGAATGGCGATGGTCTGATTGAACCGACAAATGCCATCTTTTCATCGTTACGGCTGTGGCAAGACACAAATCACAATGGCTTCTCCGAACCAGCCGAGTTAAAGACCCTATCCCAACTTGGCCTCAAGACGTTGGATTTGGACTATAAGGAATCGAAACAAGTCGACCGGTATGGCAATAAGTTCCGCTATCGCGCGAAGGTGAAAGACACGCACGATGCGCAACTGGGACGCTGGGCTTGGGATGTTTTCCTTGTGGGGTCGCCCTGAACTGGTTGCACCGTGAAAAATGGTATGGGCGGACCTGTGTGTCCGCCCTTGCTGATCTGGTAGGCGACTCGTTTCTGCCCTTTTTGCTTTACCGTTCTTGATACCTGTCCTACAATGAATTCCAGCTGTCACAAACTGGAATGGAAGTGGCGCGCGGCGTTTCCCCACGTAAGCGATCCCCAGTTAGAAGTTAAGAAAAACTCAGGTCTGCGGACATCACGGCTTCTGTCTTCGGCATCTGTGTTTGTAGACCTATCTCTGACAGCACAATCGAGCCGTAATGCTTGCGAGGATCGCGAGAGTCACATGCAATTACCTCCTGGACGCGCTTTTAGTATTGCCACCATCTCCTGTCTGGTAACCTTTTTTGTCATTTGCAATTCTTCAGGCTGGGTGCGCGGGCAGGACAAGACGCCACAGAAACCCAAGGGCGAACACGCCGGCGATCCAGCCAGCCAACCCACGCCACCCAGCAGCGGTTCTTCCATTTCCGGACAACAGAAGTCTCCGATCGACATTGAAAAAGGTGTGGTTATCACCAACACCGACCTCATCACCTTTACGGTTACGGTGACGGATACCTATGGGCGCTATGTTTCCGGCCTGGGCAAAAACGCTTTTACTGTGCTCGATGAGAAGAAGCCACAGGAGATAACCTTCTTTAGCGATGACGATGCGCCAGTTTCAGTGGGCGTAATCTTCGACGTCTCGGGATCGATGAGTGGCGATAAGATCAAGCGCGCGCGCGACGCCCTGTCGAAGTTTGTCCAGACCAGTCATAACTCCGACGAGTATTTCTTAATTGCCTTCAATTCAAGGGCGCAATTGCTGCTCGACAAGACCCGCGACGGGAATGCGGTTCTGGACAAGCTCACGTTTGTGCAAACCAGGAACAACACCGCGCTATACGACGCCTGCTACCTCGGCGTTGAGAAGGTGCAGCGCGGCGCTCATCCCAAACGGGCCCTGCTATTGATTAGCGACGGCCAGGACAATAATTCTCGCTACACTTTTAACGAACTGCGCCGGCTGCTGAAGGAATCAGACGTCACTCTCTACGGGGTCGGCATTCTCAGTGGCAGCGATGCTGGCAGCCAGATGGGCATGGATGGCCAGGGGATTCTGGACGAACTCGCAAGTGTCTCAGGCGGCAAGGCTTTCTTCCCCAGAAGCAATGCTGAAATGGATGACATTTTCGAGCAAATTGCGCTCGAACTGCGACACCAGTATTCGATCGGTTACAAACCGGTGAATTTTTCCAACGATGGCCGCTGGCACAAGATTAAGGTAAAGGTGACTCCGCCGCGCGGACTGCCGCGCCTGTTCGTGCGCTCCAAAGAAGGTTATTACGCGATTCCCAGCTCTCGTTGATGAATATCGCCGTTCCGGCAACGCATTAACTCTCCTGAACATCTTTCTTAACACTCGCGGGCGGAGATTGATCCCTCCAGCTTTAGGGGCTCCGACCGGGTCTAGCATCGTCCGTGGGCTGAGCAATCAGTGCGGGTCATCAAGCCTTTCCTATGATGAACTGGGAGGGTTAAACTTAGTCACAACCAACCAGTGCTATGGGATGGCGGTTATTTGGGTTTCTATTGAGTAAGAATTATGGGGTTGATGAAACATAGGGAAACTGGAAGACGCGGCTTGAGGAAAGAAAGATTCGCATGGCTTTTGGGGCTTGCTTTCCTGAGCACCGCTGTCATTGGGTCGAGTTTTGTTACGGCCGCGAGGACTCAGGATTCCCGACCACGTCGCAGCTCCGCCATAGCGCCCCAGACAACGCCAACGCCTGTGCCGCGCACCAATCAAACCGTCAGACGGCCGGCTACAACAACGGCAACCCCGACTCCCACGCCACGATCGGCGCCCCCTGCTGCCACGCCCACTCCGATCGACCGGATAGCGCCCTCGCTTGGTGAGCCTCCACCGGCCCCGGTGCTCAAGCCAAAGCCGACACCGACCCCGCCCGAAGAAGATATCGACGAGGGCAGCATCGTCAGGGTCAACACGGAGCTGGTCACCCTGAACGTGCGAGTGATCGATCGCAACAACCGTCCCATCGACAACGTGCGGCAGAATGAGTTTCATATTTTTGAAGACGGTGTGTCTCAGCCCGTCGAATACTTCACGCGTGAAGAAGTGCCGATCAGTTATGGGCTGGCAGTTGATAATTCCGGATCTTTGCGGGCGCAATTGCAGGGTGTGATTGACGCTGGAAAAACGATCATCAATAGCAACAAGACGGGCGACGAAACATTTATCATACGTTTCATTGACTCCAGCAAGATCGAATTGAAGCAGGATTTTACGGCCAACAAGGATTCACTCATTGATACCTTGGACGAGTTTTACATCGAAGGCGGACAAACAGCAATTATCGACGCAGTTTATCTTGCCGCTGAACACACCGCGGAATACAAGAAGGGCGATGATGGCGATCGCAGAAGGCGCGCTTTGATTGTGGTAACCGACGGCGAGGATCGCAATAGCATTTACAGCCAGCAACAACTCTTCGCTCGACTACGAGAAACCGACGTTCAGATTTATGTAATCGGCTTCGTAGACGAACTCGATAAAGAGGGGGGCCTAATTCGTAAGAGCTCGCGAGAAAAGGCTGTCAACCTGCTTAATAAACTGGCGACTGAAACTGGCGGCCGGGCATTTTATCCACAATCATTATCCGAGTTGCCGCAGATTGCCAACGAGATTGTGCGTGACCTGCGTACGCAGTATGTGCTTGCCTACAATCCCACCAACAAATTGCGCGATGGCTCGTTCCGCTCGATCAAAGTTGCCGTGGATGATGCCTCGAGTCACGATAAACGAATCGCCCTGACTCGTAATGGGCGCATTGCTCCGAAGGGCGAGCTCGCTCCAGCCAGGATTCCACCAACGCGAACGACAACCAAACCAGTCGCGGGGACAAACAAGTCGCTGCCCTAGTTCACTACCCGGACTTCGTTCGTGTGGAAATCTCCTTCACCGTAGTCGCAATCTTTTCAATCTGATCGTCGCGCCCCCGGCTCTTGCGCATTAGTTCTTCCAACATTAACTCGCTTTTCAGATTAACCTGGAAATCCTGCTCGGCTGCGAGCCGGTCTTTTTCCGCGGCGCGATTTTGCGACATCATAATGATTGGCGCTTGCAAAGCGGCTGTCATTGACAGCATGAGGTTAAGAAGGATGTAAGGATAAGGATCAAACTCGGCGCCATTTTCGCCCCTTCCGTAATGAACCAAAACAAATGTATTGAACGCCATCCAACTCACGAGAAAACTCACATAGATGATGATGAAGGTCCACGAGCCACCGAATGAAGCGACCCGGTCTGCAATACGCTGGCCGATCGTTGCACGCTGCTCCATTTCGACGTTGATATTTCGGGTGGCGCGCTGGGAAACCAAAACGTTAGTCTGCCGCATGCGAGCGCCGATCTCGCAAATGACATCGATAGCCACATCGGGATGCTCCATCAGAAACTTTTGAAAGTCGTCGCTGCTTAGCCGGTGAAGCGTGGTCTCCACCATCGCCGTCGCATTGGTTGAGCGCGGTCCGCGATCCAGCACCGCCAGTTCCCCAAAAAACTCCCCTGGTTGTAGTTCCTTCAGGGTCACTGGCTTCACATCTTCGTCCAGCACCCAGATACGGACTGAACCTTCCTCTACCACGTACAAGGCATCGCCCTTGTCCTGCTCGTTGAATATTATCTCATCGGCATCGTATTTTACCTGGTCGACTTCTCCGGCCAACTGTTCAAGTTCGTCGGGCGTTAATCGCTTAAAGAGTGGAATGCGCGAAAGGCTATCAGCTTCGTCGCTCGGGATTATGTCAGTAGACATGGGGCCAAATCTCCTATGCTGTTAAGCTTCGATCTTAAGGTTTTGCAGTCTTCCTTAGCTTGTTAGACGACTTAACTCTTCGTCGCTGATGCCAAAAGGATCGGTTGGCGGTTCTTGCTGGCTCGCCTGTTCGACGATTGCAACCAACTCCAGCACTGCGTTGCCCAGTTCCGCGTCAGCAGAATTTATTTCAATACATGAGGGCGAATCAAACGGCGTTATGAAAAGATAACGAGGTATTTTACTTTCGCTGAGGGGTTCGGCCGGACCTAGTATAAGCAGGTTATTGTTCCATCGCGCATAACGGTGAGCCGAACCGACCTGTCGCTCCCAATGCAACTCACCTTTCCGGGTCATGGAAATCAATCGTACCAGCAGCTGGGACAGACGTTCGTTAGTGGCTTGATCATGGGCCATTGCAGCCTCCTTCGTCGAAACTATTAGCGGCAACCTGCGCTTTGAAGTCGCCGAGGTTATCACCTCCGGAAATAAATGGGAATATGCCCTGATTGATATGTGGTTGCGTTCACCTGCGTCTCGTTACTTCTCCTGGTGCCGATGCCGGCCGTGCTTAATGTTGTGCCGAGCCTCGGCTTCTTCGATCGAGTGGCTCTGGGTAAGTTTCAAATCTTCTTTAGCCATTGCCACGAGTCTCTGATAGTGATTGTGAAGAGTATGAATTTCTTCTTCGGTCAGATCTTCCACGTCAATCAGCCGGTTGCTCGCGCCTTCAAGCGCCGCGACAATTTCATTGAGCTTCATATGAATCGCCAGCGCGTCCTTGTTCTGCGTGCGTTGGATAAGAAAAACCATTAGAAACGTGACTATTGTCGTGCCCGTGTTAATTACCAGTTGCCATGTGTCTGAGAAGTGAAAGAGCGGCCCACTTAACCCCCACACCACAAGAACCGCCAGGGCGAGCATGAAGGCCGTGGATGTACCGGTGGCCTGCGTGGCTTTAAGTGAAAACCTTTCCAACATCTGACTGAGGTTGCTTTTCTTCTTTCGCGCCATAATCGCCTCCCGAAAACTGTTGTTGATTTTGGAACTGAGATCATCTGTTCTTGCAGCGGAGTAGTAAAGAGCCCGCAATAATAATTCGGGCTTCAAAAGTCTAATGAGATTCCAAGTTGTACTCCTGCGCGCGGGCTAGCCGCATATTTTCCGCCAACGATTCCGAAATCAAAAGAAGCGCTTTTCTTGAATTGATAGTTTCCGCCGAGTAGCGTCTGGAGTTGTCCCTTGCCGAGCTGAAAATCCCTTGTCATAGCGCCGGTTAATTCCATACCGAGCTGAAGCTTTGAGCTAAACTGTTTGACAAGCGACGCTCCTCCGGTGAACACGGTACCCCGAGTTTTTATTCCCACCACGCCGGTCGTCTCGTTTCCTGAAAATAGAATGCCGCCATTCAGTCGCAACTTCGTCTTCTTGCTCACTGACTTCTGCAGAATGCTGTTCATGTAAAAGTCCGCTAACCCGGATCCTAAATTTCGGCTGGTATCACCCGTTGGCAGTTCAAGATTAAAAGCAATTGCCAGCGCAGGCCGGCGCGAATTCTCACGCTCTCTCAGGAAGTTGTATTTAAGCGAAAGGTTGGTGTCGCCGATTCCCGAAACCATCTTGGGGGTCGTGCCCGCAGCGTTTAGGATTGTGAGCAGTGGGGACTCGATACCGATCTCGACGCGGTCGAAGAGTCCATAATCGAGCTCGAAGTCGGCGGTATTCTGTTTGCGGCTTGGAAAGGAAGAACGCTGCAGCAGATCGAATTCGTTGCTGAACTCGAAATGGAAATGGCTTCTCGGCGTTGTGTCAGCGTCGTCAGTGACAAAGGGCTGTTGAGCCGCGGTAGTGGAAACAATCAGAACCAAAAGCGACAGGACGAATGTAGGCCTGCTGAGTGACTGTGACAGATGGTCCAGTGCGATCATGAGAGTGACTGTTTTTGTCTTCGCCCTCGCAGGATTACGTCCCGGGCAAAGATCGCAGCGATTCACTCAAGTGTGAACGGTCAGCCAATGAACGCAAAAGCGGACCTTCTAAAGAAAACTCAACCAGGCTAACTGAACCCACCGGGCATCCGAGCCGGTAACGAAAGCGTCCGACATCGATCCCCAGCAAGCTGCAAAGCATAATCCTGATAGTCGCCTTGTGAGAAACGACCAGAACGTTGCCATCCGTAAACTGCTGACTGATCTCATCAATCACTCCTAAGCTACGTCTGGCTACAGCAATCGCCAACTCTCCTTCAGTGGGCGCATGCCAGGCCGGATCGGCAAGCCAACTTACATAGTCGTCGTGATAGTCTCTGTCGACCTTCTCCCTGGTCAGTCCTTCCCACTTGCCATAAGCAATCTCATTTAGGCCATCGCGGACTTGCGTTGCGATTCCCAGTGCGTCGGAAATGGGTTGCGCAGTAGTCATGGCTCTCCGCAAGCTGCTGGAGTAAATCGCGCACCAGGGTTTTGTACCATATGCCGCTGCAAAAGCGTGGGCCATCTGCAAACCCTCGGGCGTCAATTCCGGATTAAGGCCAGACCCACAGAAGACGTCTTCGCGACTAAGCGCCGTCTGTCCGTGACGAAGGAAATAAATAGTCAGACCCATTCCGTGTTTCGTTCCTATGCAGTTGCGAAAAAGATTAGAACTAGGAAAGTATAAGACGGGAGGTAAAAACAGCAAATAAGCTTTGAAAAAAGTTGGCGCGGGGTTGAGTCTCAGGCCGCGATTCCCGCGGCTTTGCCGCCGCACAGTGCGGTAAGTCTCTGCTTTACCGTCAAGTATTAAACTTACCGGAGGCTACGCCTCTTTTGAGACGCAGCCTCAAGAATCAAAGGGAAGCTTCGGAAAGGCGTAAGCCTTTCCGCACTGTGCGGCGGCTGAGCCGCGCTGGTTGATTGAGTGGCATCGGAGAGACTTTTGGCGGAACCACCCAGAGTTGAAAACAAGACTGGAAGTGGTATCGGTCAACCTACGCCTGCGGCTTTGCCGCCGCACGGTGCGGTAAGGCTCTGCCTTACCGTCAAGCCTCTCAACTGACTGGAGGTTGCGCCTCATGTATCGGAAGCTTTGGGCAACGGTTAAGTGGGCTCATTTCCCCCGGACCGAGCCGCTGATTTTCTTCTTTGTTGTTTCGCCTGTCTTCAAGACCGGTAGCCCAGCATCCACGTCGTTATGAGGTTGAGGTATCACGTGTGTGGCAACAACCTGGCCCACCTTTCGGCCGGCTGCGGCTCCGGCATCGACAGCAGCACGCACCGCGGCCACGTCTCCTCGCACGATCGCCGTCACCAGCCCAGCGTCGATCTTTTCCCAGCCGACGAGCCGCACGTTTGCAGCCTTGACCATTGCATCAGCCGCTTCGATCATCGCCACCAGGCCCATGCATTCAACCATGCCGAGTGCTTCTGCCATTGACGCTCCTTACCGTGCCGAAATAGACGTAAAAGTTAAGCCTTAGGTCTGGATTTGTCCAGATCGTTTTCATTGACTTGATCATCATTGACATCATGGGCCAGCGCCTACTGAACCGTGAGCGGTAGCCTGATGCTGGCACCCAGCTGAGACATTTTCTGCCGGCGCATTTTTCCATTTTGGGTTGCGTGTGGGCTTAGGTCGCTGTCGCAGCTGCAATCGTTACAGAACAGGGAGCGGTAGCGCCCGATGCTGGCACTCAACTGATCCTATTTTCTGCCGGCGCATTTTTCCATTTTGAGTGTGGGATCAGGTCACTACTGTCGCCGCTGCAATCGTTACAGAACAGGGAGCGGTAGCGACCGATGCTGGCACTCAACTGATCCTATTTTCTGCCGGCGCATTTTTCCATTTTGAGTGTGGGATCAGGTC
>DASXQM010000141.1:0-14666 GCA_036507195.1 Pyrinomonadaceae bacterium
TGGCAAAGCATTCGTGCAGGAAGCGGAAGGCGGCGACCGAGGATTCATTGTCGAACCTGACTTGACGACCTTCGAGCAAGTTTTGCCCATTCGATGCCGCAAGGTAAAGAGGCAAAAAATCGAACAGCCGTTTGTACCAGATGGGCAGATAATCGATGTTCAGCATCCACTGGTCAATCTGCCCATCGCCGTCACGATCGCGTGTCACGCGTGCCGCCGCTGAGAGAAACTCCGAGTAAGTGGTGGGCAATGATGAAACCCCGGCTTCGCGCAACATCCGCGTGTTGTACAGCACCATAATCGGATTCGACTTCCACGGGACCTGATAAAAATGGCCGTCCGAGGAGCGATACTGGTTAGAAAGTTCCGGCATCATGCGCTCGTGCAACACCTCAAAGAAATCCGGGTAGGCATCGAGCTGAACAAGTCCCTGGGCATCAAGCAAGTCTTGCATCGCCCCCGGAAAAACATTGGCATAGATGTCTGGCGTGGTGCCGCTGGCGATAGCAGCCAGGATGACTTCTTCCGACGACTGTCCGGATGGGACTGGCTCAACCTTGATTTGAACTTCGGGGTGCTGCGCGTTCCACTCCACGGAAACTTTGTTCGCAAACTCAAGCTCCTGAGCATTGGTGGCGCTCCAGTAGGTGAGTGTGACGCGGCTGCCCAGTCCAACATTCCTCTGCGGGCGCCGAGACGCACAACTCACAATCACAATAAGCAACAGACCAGGTGCGATAAGCTTGAGTACCGGCACATTCACAGCAGCGCCTCACCTGTTGCCGGATCGAAAAGCCTGGCGCGTTCCATGTCGATGACTAATTCGATCATTTCGTCGCTCTTCACGCCGCTTCGTGGACTCAAACGAACGATGATCTCATGTGCCCCGACCGAGCAGGTGGCAAGCACTTCGCTGCCCAGAGGCTCCAGGAAATTTACTCGCGCCTGAATAACGTTGCTATCGGCTGCACCGTCGCTTGACCGTCGCTCAGAAAAGTCTTCGGGCCGAATGCCCAGAACTATCGGAAGGCTCTGGTCCCTCACGACCCTGGGCAACGCTCTCTTTTCGGCGGGAAGCTTCACGTTTAGACCATCGCCTGTGAGAAACAGGCGGCCCTCGCGCTCAACCAATGCACAGTTGAGAAAATTCATCGGCGGGCTGCCAATAAAGCTGGCAACAAACTGATTGGCGGGGCGATCATAGATCTCGAGCGGCGTGCCTATCTGTTGCACGATTCCATCTTTGAGCACGATCAACCTATCGCCCATGCTCATCGCTTCAGTTTGATCATGAGTGACATAAATCATCGTGGCTTCCAGCCGCTTATGCAGTTTAATCAGCTCGACCCGCATCGATACTCTCAACTTCGCATCCAGGTTACTGAGCGGTTCGTCGAAGAGAAAGAGTTTCGGTTGTCGCACAATGGCGCGGCCGACAGCCACTCGCTGGCGTTGACCGCCGGACAGCGCTTTGGGCCGTCTGTCCAGGAGCTTGGTAAGATCCAGTATGTCCACCGCCGTGCGGACGCGGCCGACTATCTCCGACTTGGGAAGTTTTCTCATCTTCAAGCCAAAGGCCATGTTTTCGTACACTGTCATGTGGGGATAAAGTGCGTAATTCTGAAAGACCATCGCGATGTCGCGATCTTTGGCCGCGACATTGTTGATCAACCTGCCGCCAATGTAGATTTCTCCCTGGGAAACCGTTTCGAGTCCGGCAATCATGCGCAGCAGCGTAGATTTTCCGCACCCTGATGGACCAACAAGAACGACAAACTCGCCATCTTTTATGTCTACGCTGGTAGGGGCGACCGCGCAAATGTTTCCCGAGTAGATCTTGGACACGCCCTTGAGCTGGAGGTCTGCCATTTTATCGTTCCAGGTAGTGTCTTAAATTGAATTTCTCTGTGCAACCTCTGTGCACTCCGTGTCTCTGTGGTGAAGAACTCTCGACAACCATTTACCACAGAGACACGGAGTGCACAGAGGTTGCACAGAGAAGAAGCCAGACTCAGACACCACCCAGCTACGGGAATTGTTGTTCAGATTTACAATCTAACTTATGCTACGTCCGCCCAGGCCATAGTTCGATTTCCTGCAACCTAAGCCTAGAGTCAATACCGGCAAGGCAACGGGCCTCAATGGCTGGGTCCTAATTTGGTTCTGTTGTAACGTAAGCTGTTAGCTTGCGCGCTCGTTGAATGCCATTCAATCACCGCAATCTAACAGTTTGCGTTACAAATCAGGACACCACGGCCCTCAAGGAGAAACATGAGTATGACAGAGAAACCAAAAGCCAGGAAACATTTCCTCTTTCTCATAACAATTCTATTACTAATCTTTTCTCCTTTAGCCTCATCCGAATCCGCGGCAGACAAGGCATCCGCGGCGCAACTTCGGGCTATCCAAAAATATATCAAACAAAGCTGGCATACCTTGACACGCTCGAGCGCCCAGCTTGCCAAGGCCGCTCCGGATCCAAAGTTCAAGGTTCCAGCTGACGGGCGCTGGCCCGTGTATGTTTCGCGCCGCGAGAATGTCAAGCCCATAGAAGAAAGCCTGCGCGCTCAAATGCCGGCCGCGGACTTTGCCCAAATCCAACTCCGGCAACTGCCGGAAAATCCGCTGGCCGTCAAAGAGCACGGATTGCTTTATCTTCCCTACCCCTACGTGGTGCCGGGCGGGCGTTTTAACGAAATGTATGGCTGGGACAGTTATTTCACGCAGGTTGGGCTGGTGCGTGATGACGAGATGACCCTGGCCAAAAACATGACTGATAACTTTCTGTACCAGATAGATCATTACGGGAAAATACTAAACGCCAATCGCACCTATTACCTCTCGCGCTCGCAGCCTCCTTTTTTGACCCAGATGATCCTCAACGTCTACCGTAAGCAGCATGATATTGACTGGCTGCGCAGCACTGTTCCGGCAATCGAGAAATACTATCGCTTCTGGACCGAAGAACCCCACCTCACCAAACAGACAGGTCTTTCACGATACTATGATTTAGGTGACGGCCCCGCGCCTGAAGTGCTATCGGGCGAGCGAGATCCGCAGGGCCGCGACCACTACGACCTTGTCAAAGAGTATTACCGCGCACACGATGTTAAGGACTACGATCTGGGCCAATACTACGACAAAGAGAAGGATCAACTAACCGACCTTTTCTACAAAGGCGACCGCACGATGCGAGAATCGGGCTTCGATCCTTCCAACCGATTCGGACCTTTCAACATCGATATTATTCATTACGATCCGGTGTGTTTGAACTCCTTGCTCTACCTGATGGAGACGGATACCGCGGAGATACTAAGAACACTTGGCCGGGCTCGCCAGGCGCGCGTCTGGGCCAGTCGCGCTGCGGAAAGGAAACAAAGGATCAACCGCTTAATGTGGGATGAACAGGATGGTCTTTACTACGATTACAACTTTGCCAGGAAAGAGGTGCGGCGTTATCCCTTCGTGACTACTTTCTATCCGCTCTGGGTTGGCGTTGCTGACCGCAGGCAGGCGGCACGGATCGTGGCGAACCTTCATCTTTTTGAAAGGCCAGGTGGGCTTTTAACCAGCACTCACGTTAGCGGTAGTCAATGGGACGCTCCGTATGGCTGGGCGCCAACTGAGCTGATCGCCATCCAGGGGCTGCGCCGCTATGGATACAACACAGAAGCCGACCGAGTCACTGCCAATTTTCTTTCGACGATTCTGAAGGAATTCATCCAGCACAACACAATTGTGGAAAAGTATGACGTTGAACGGCGTGAATCGGAAGTCAGTGCCGGACTGAAGTTTGGCTACAAGTCTAACGAGATCGGGTTTGGCTGGACCAACGCCGCTTTTGTCGAGCTTTATGCGAACCTGCCCGCTGTGAAAAAAAGGGATGTGCTGAAGCTTGATGGATTGAAGCTGCCATAGAACCACGCACTATTCCGGCGGAGTGAACAACGCCATAGAGGCACACGGAAAGATTTTCCATTTGTCATTTTAGATTTTTCATTTTTCATTTTTCATTTAAGACGCGGCAATCTAACTCAGGAGGCGTGTCCACAAAGTTCTCCACACACCGTTTAGATAGGGCACTTGTGCCCCACCCACCGCCGTTTAGATAGGGCACTTGTGCCCCGCCCACACGCCGTTTAGATAGGGCACTTGTGCCCCACCCACCGCCGTTTAGATAGGGCACTTGTGCCCCGCCGCGCGCGAGGGCGGACAAGTCCGCTTTCTAAACAATGTGCTGAGGCGATGGAACATGGAAAATGAGGATTTCTCATTTCTCATTATTTCTTATTTGACATCGTCCAAAAAGTTCTCCACACACCGTTTAGATAGGGCACTTGTGCCCCGCCGCGCGAGGCGGACAAGTCCGCTTTCTAAACGATGGGTTGAGGCGATGCAAGATGGAAAGTCCAACCTCAACTTTGGCGCGCAACAATAACGCTGAAAGGGTTGGCTAATTTCAGCGTTATTTTAAAAAAAAGGAGAAGCCAGAAGGCTTCTCCTTTTTTGTGGTTATCGCCCGCAGTCGCTAAAACTTAAACTTCAAGGCGAATTGGAAGTTGCGTTGAGGATCTGAACCGCCGAAGGCAGTATTTCCAATACGGCCCGCGTTGGCTGCCGGGTGAGCCGGGTCCCCAATAAATCCATCGGGCTGGTCCAGGTTCACATGATTGAACACATTCACCGACTCGATGCGGAACTCCAGTTCCTTGGTCTCGGTGATGGCGAATTTCTTGAACAGCGAAGCATCCGTTCGCCAGTAGCCAGGACCGCTTAGCGAGTTTCGCTTGAGATTGCCGAAGGTTCCCGCTGCCGGGCGGGCAAAGGCCGTAGGATCAAAGAATTGATTCCGCGGTCCGCCCAGGTGTGGGTCGCCAACCAGATTGGGACGGTTCGGCCCCGTGTCGAGTTCCGTCTGTGGCCGGTCGTAACTGACATTGAAAGGCAAACCGCTCTCAATGGTAGTAGTCGCGTTGAACTGGAAGCCTCCAACGATAAGATTGGCCGCCTTTGACGCATTGGAGAGATATTTTTTGCCACGTCCAAACGGCAATTCGTAAGTGTTTGCCATCACGAAGATGTGCGTCCGATCGAAATCTTCTCGTCCGCGGTTGAGCTCGCGATTAAAAAAGAATTGCTCGGCGTCGTTAAAGACGGCTCTTTGCCAGGTGTAGTGTGCGAGCAAAGACCATCCGTTAGTGAAACGTTTTGTGACCTTCGTTTGCAGCGCATTGTAGCGGTTGTCAGCGCAGTTGCAGAAGTAGTCGATGCCCTGTGTCCAGCCATATCTGTTGAAGAAAGGTTTGAACAGGTTCGGGTCACGGCCAGGGAAAAATCCTTCAGCCGTTACCTGGTTAACGTTTGCTGCCGGACCGCCGCCGGCGAAGGCGTGCGTTCCTTTGTTGCCGACGTAGGCTACCTCAAGTGAAATGTCTTTCGTCAATTGATGTTGCAAAGTCACGTTCCAGGCATCAACAGCTGGTAATCGTTGTTTGAATGGTAACACTCGCGCGAAAACGCCATCTGGCAGGAAGAAGCGGCCATTTGCTGGCAGCGAGGTGTTCGGGACGCCACCCTGATTAGATGGCGCATTGAGACCGAAGAAGGCTGTGAAGGCTGGTGGCCCCTGCGCCAGCGTAAAGACGCGATTGGCCTCGCCAAGGTTCAACTCCTGCACGGCCAGGACGGGCAGATTTTGTGTCACGGAGTGGCCAAAGAGCGAGCCGAAAACTCCGATGTCATAGCTGCGACCATAACCTGCGCGGAGCACGGTCTTCTCAGTGAATTGGTAAGCGGCAGCTAACCGTGGTGCGAGGTTATAGCTGTTTTTGACGCCGCCGTTGAGCGGGATGTCGCCCACCCCCGCAACGAGAACCTGACCTGTGTCCAGGTCGAGAAAGCCGCCCTTGGCCTCACCACTGACGGTTTGCGGGTTGATCACGTCTAATCGCAAGCCGTAGTTGAGCGTCAATTTTGGCGTCATGTGCCAGGTATCCTGCCCATAGTAGAAATGGCGCCACTGCCTCTCACCTGCATCTATCGCAGTGCTGACATAACGCCTCAACTTCGTCACATCGCCTAGCAATAGGGTAGCAATGCCCAGACCACCACCCGTTGCACCACTGGTGCGGGCAGTATGAAAGGAAAGCTCACCAGCGCGATGAGCGTCGCTTGGTACTCGCAGGTTTTTGGCGCGCCGGAAGTCCACCCCAACCTTGAAAGTGTGGTTTCCCTTCAACATCGATAGGTTTGTGACCGCCTGATACTGGCTCTCGTCTTGATCCAACGGGCAGTTGCAGCGATTGACGCCGAGGCCGGAGCCGGCGACGAAACCGCGGTCGCCCAAATCCAGGATCGCAGGCAGACCGGAAGAAAAATCATCGAAGTTCAAACCCGGGATGCCGGCGTCTGTCGCCGGAGTGGTCCCAAAGTCGAAGGGCAACACGTTGACTTTGTATCTAAAATAACCGAGGCGGAAATCGAGTATCGTGGAGGGCGTCAAGGTGTAGTCAAAGCCGATAGCGAGACTCTTGTTGCGCACCTTTGAGGTGCCACCGAGAGAAACAAGTTCCGGACCGCCACCAGTGCCAAAGGCGGTCGGGCCATCGCGTTTGAAATCGGCCCAGCTAAACCTCCCAAACAAATTGAAACGATCCGTGAGACGGCCGTCTATGCGCACGTCGAAAGTGTCGTTATTGAAAAGCTCACTGCCGGACGAAGCGAAATTATCGCGAGTGCCATTTTGAGTTCCTGGCAGGTTAGGCAAAGGGATCAAATGCAAGAGGTTTTGAGCCTGCGGTGACAGTCGCCCCGCGGGGATGATATTGCCCGTGAACTGAGTGCGGGTGGCAACGCTGGTGCCGGTGGCTGGATCGAAGATGGCCACCCCATACGCGCTAAGATCACCGGTGCGAGCCGCGGCCGTTGGCACCGTAAGTAATCGGGTTCCGCCAACTTTGCTGCGCGTCCCCTGGTAGTCGCCAAAGTAGAAGAACTTATCTTTAACGATCGGCCCACCGATTGACCCACCAAATTGGTTCTTGATGGTATCGGGCACAAGCTTACCCGTGATTCTGTCGGGTTGGGACTGCGAAAACGGATTACGCGCCTGGAGAACGTCATTCTGCCGGAAGTCAAAGATGCTGCCGTGGATCTGGTTGGTGCCGGATTTAGTCTGCACCGAAACGACCCCGGCGATAGCTTGACCGAATTCGGCGTCATAGTTCTGCGAGGTTATTTTTGTCTCGCCGATGGCTTCCAGGTTCGGATTGATAACGATGATACCGAGGATGGGATCACGGTTCTCAGTGCCATCCAACTGGTAGCCGGTACCGCTGAAGTGCTGGCCATTTACTGTTATCTGAGTCGACCCTTGCGGGTTTTCACTCGCCGCATGCTGCCACCCATTTTGCTGCGTCCCTGGAGTTAGCAGAATAAATTTGGTGAAGTTGCGATCGAGAATTGGCAGGTCGGTAATTTGTTTTTGTTCGAAGGTCGTCGCGACATCAGCACGGTCCGTCTTGAGGAGTTGTCCTTCGGTTGCTGAGATTGTCACCGTTTCGGTGACTTGCCCGGTTTCAAGCACGACGTCAGTCTTGGCCTGGGTATCAACATTGACGACAACCGACGCGATTTCGCCTTTCTTGTAGCCGGCCTTCTCGATCGTCACCTTGTATGTTCCAGGCAACAACCGGTCTTTCACATACAATCCAGAGTCGTTCGTCGTTACTGTATCTGATGTATTTCGTTCAATGCTTGTAACAGTCACAGTGGCATCCGGAACCACTGCTCCCTGAGCATCGGTTACGGTGCCTGAGATGCTTCCGTACACCGCCTGCGCATGCGTCTCATGCGATAGCCCAGCTATGAGTAGTAGGCCCAGCAAAAGAAACGGAAGTTTGTGTCTCAGCGCAGGCTTGAAATTATGTGTTGCGCGTAATAGGTATCTCATGGATTGTTCCTCATGTTGCAGACGAAAAGCCGAGCTGCGCTTAGAGCCCTTGGGCCAGAGCGCAAGTACTCCGCTTGATGGGCCAGCGTCGCTGGCCAGGATTAGTTCCCTGTGACTTGCTGCTTTCTTGTCAGTTCGGGTTTAAGGACTTACTTTTGAAAAGCCTGGAGATGACGCTACTCAAAAGTGGTGTCTGACAGTTTGTTGTCTAACTGAACGAAGGGTTTAATACACTTTGGTGGAAGTGTCAATAGTTTTCTGCGGTTGCGGGAGAAATATTTAACTGAATTGACCCGGGATGCAGCTTGGAGCGCAACAATAACGCTGAAAGCGTTCGCTAATTTCAGCCCAGGTTTGCGCTTTGGCAACCCTGGGAAAAAGACATCCGAATGACCCTAACGCTGAAAGCGTTCGCTAATTTCAGCCCAGGATTGCGCTTTGGCAACCCCGGGAATTCCTTGTTCGTGTTTCAATCCGTGTAATCTGCTTAATCTGCGGATACTCTCTGCCTTCTGCTTTCTGCTCTTCCTCATCACTCAGCACTCAGTACTCAGTACTCAGCACTCAGTACTCATCACTCATGACTCGTGAACTGCTTGCTAATGTCTATTTTTTCCGTGTAATCTGCGTAATCTGCGGATTGTCTTCGGTTCTCTTGCTTTTTCTATTTACGATTCACGATTCACTATTTACCATTCCCGAGAGGTAAACAAATGCGATCATCCACTTCCCTCCTGGCCCTATTTCTTATTCTTGCAGTCGCAATTTCCTGCCGGCTGGTAGAGAACCTCGCCGGCGGCCCCAAAGCCGGAACCGTCAGCAGCTTATGGCCGGACGTGCCGCCTCTCGCGGGCGCTACGAAGGCTGATCTCGAAATACCGCTCGGCGCGCGCCTCATGATCCGCGCCATGATGCAGGGAAAGATAAACTTCATCGCCTTCACCACCGATCAGAGCGCGCCGGACGTGCAAGCCTTCTATTCAAACGACCGCATGAAAGCCGCCGGCTGGACCCCCAGCGAAAAAGGTTGTATCGGCGACGCTGATGAGGACAAAGACAACCAGGGCGCCGTCTGCCTGTATAAACGCAAGGATGGAAACAAAGAGGAAGGCCTGGCCATCATTCTGGCCCAGGATAAAAAGACAAAGAAAACAGAGATCTTTTACGCCCGCATCGACATGACCGAACCAACTCCTTCCCCTTCCCGCTGAGTGCCGACCGCGGTTTCATATCCCGAGCTGGAAATGAAGAGCATCCAGAATCGACTGCTGGATATCTTTGTCCTCCACCGCTCCAAACATCTGAGTGAGCCGCCGCTTGTCGAGCGTTCTAATCTGGTAGCAAAGAGCAATTGAGTCGAGTGTTAAGCCCGCCGTCTTTGCAGGTAAAAAAGCCTCGTTAGGATAGATTCGGCGGTTTGGTTTTCGCGAGGTTATCGGAATGACATTAACAACCGGCAGGATTTCATTGAGCGAACTGACGCTGATGACCAGTACGGGCCTGGTTCTGCCTTGCTCTGAGCCGACTATTGGATCAAGGTTAGCGAGCCAGACACTCAATTGAGAGAAGTTCATGCAGGATGTTCCGGCGGTTCAACATCCTTGAAATCTTCCATCGTCGCGTTGAGGTCTGCCAGAAAAAGTTCATCGTTCGTTGCCTGGCTCATCAATTCCATGCGGGCCTGTGCATTCGTTGAGGTATTTAGTAAAGACTCTCTGGAAGCGCTTAGCACGGCAACTGCCTGTTCACGGCTCACGGTAGGAAACTGATCGAGAAACTCCTCCAAACTCTCGCCGCCTTCCAGATAGTCAAAGAGATGTTTGATGGGAACACGCGTGCCGGGGAACACAGGCATCCCACTCATCTTTTCGGGATTGCGCTCGATTAGCTCTTCAATTCTCATGTCACGGTCCATAGAATCCTACCACAAGGTAAACTTCGTGGCGCAATCCAACCCCGAAGCCAAACACCAGGCCGAAGCCAGATTCCTTTCATCATGTTGACCGCTGACTTCTGACCGCTGATTCATTCGCCCATCACTCAGTACTCAGTACTCATCACTGTCCTTTACCCATTCCCCTTCCCCTTTTACCCCATCGTTCCGCATCACTCATCACTCAATACTCATCACTCAATACTCAGTACTCTAGAGCCGGGTGTTCAGTTGCAAGTTCCTGCGGGAAGATAGCGTCAAGCTCTTTACTGGGACCGCGGGCGCCCTCGCCCGCTAAGTCACCCTTTAGTAGTGACTTTCGCTTGAACCACTCAAGCTCTTTACTGGGACCGCGGGCGTCCCGCCCGCTAAGTCACCCTTTAGTAGTGACTTTCGCTTGAACCACTCAAGCTCTTTACTGGGAGTGCAGGCGCCCTCGCCCGCTAAGTCACCCTTTAGTAGTGACTTTCGCTTGAACCACTCGAGCTCTTCACTGGGAGCGCGGGCGCCCCTCGCCCGCTAAGTCACCCTTTAGTAGTGACTCTCGCTTGAACCACTCGAGCTCTTCACTGGGACCGCGGGCGTCCCGCCCGCTAAGTCACCCTTTAGTAGTGACTTTCGCTTGAACCACTCAAGCTCTTTACTGGGAGCGCAGGCGCCCTCGCCCGCTAAGTCACCCTTTAGTAGTGACTTTCGCTTGAACCACTCGAGCTCTTCACTGGGAGCGCAGGCGCCCTCGCCCGCCGTCGTTCAATGCGCGGTGGGTGGGCTGCGAGATTCATTTATGGCTTGAGTGAACCCGTTGCTTGACGCGGGCGAGAGCGCCCGCGCTCCCAGTGAAGAGCTCGAGTGGTTGAGGGCAAGTCCCTATCTCTTCATCAACCAGTCGAGGACTTCTGAGACGTTGCCATGCGCTATCGCAATTGAGCTGTCTGCCGCACCGTAGTAAAGACGGATCTCCTCTGTTGCTTCATCAACCACCTGACCGCACGGAAAAACAACATAACCGACATCGCCAATAATCTCGTATTCTTCGCGCGGGCTCATGACCCATTCATCGCCGCGTCGAATGACACGCGTCGGATCTTCCAGGTCGAGCAGGGCGAGTCCCACGCGATAGATCACTCCAGCGCCAGTAACGCGCACACCGTGATACGTCATTAGCCAGCCTTCACGCGTCTCGATGGGCGGAGAGCAGAGACCGATCTTATTCGCATCCCACCAGTTGCCGCGCCGCGATTCGAGCAGCAACGTCCGGTTGCCCCAGTGTTGTAGATCAGTTGAAAACGAAAGATAGATATCTGCGCTTGAACCGGGCGTGACGGGCCGGTGGATAAGGGCCCATTTCCCGCCGATGCGCCTGGGAAAAAACGCTGCGTCTTTGTCCTCCGGCTCCATAATCATGCCGCGGCGTTCGAAGGTTTTGAAGTCACGCGTCAGTGCGAGCGATACCAGCGGGCCGCGAGCGGAGTAGGCCGTATAAGTAACTGCATGCTGCTCAAGTTCTGGCAGGTAAACAATGCGCGCATCTTCGACGCCCCATTCTTCCTCCGGATAATTTTTTGGGTCAGGCGCGAGAGTTGGCTGGGAATCAATTTGCCAGTTTGTTACCCCGTCCTGACTGCGCGCAGCAGTAAGATGCGAGATGCCGGTGCGGTCTTCGACGCGTGCCAGCAAGAGGGTCTGACCATCGGGTAGCTGAACTGCGCCTGGATTGAACACGGAGTTGACCGGATAGGGCCAATCCGCTCCTCTCAGAATTGGATTGCTTTCGTAGCGCCGGAACAATTCAGTAAAGCGCGAATTTGAGATGTAATTAGTGAACACTATTGCTGCTTTCTTGAGGATTCGTGGATTTCCGAAAAGGCGAGAATCAGTTTTCGCAATTCCACGGGATTATCGGTTCGTGGGTCAGTTTGAAGTCGGGGCAATGAGTGACTATTACAGAACCGTGCGCGGTAGCGCCGGATGCTAGAATCAACCCTCGCTCCAAAGCACATCTTCTATGCACATCAGCGAAGTAGACTCTAGCATCCGGCGCTACCGCGCACGGTTCTGTATTGAATGTGTTCCTAATTGAACTCATCTTCGACGGTTCATCGCGCGATCTGCTTTACCAAACTGACAACTACCGATTATTGATAGGGCTTCCATTTTTTCAGATCCTGGTCGGATGCAGGTTTCAGGTCTTGAAATGACGGATTGAAGCCAATACAAAAACTTCAAACGTCTGAATAAGTTAATGGTTACCTCTCCAAAACCCGCGCAGCGGGTGAAAGCATAAGCCTGGGGTGGAGCGGAGCGGAACCCCAGGATGATGAAAGGTAGAAAACCCAGCGCGCGAAGCGTGCGACAGCGCAAGCTATGATTTACTCTCAATGAGTGGCTGTCGCCCACTTCGTGGGCTCTTCGTTTTTACTCCAACAATCCTGGGGTTCCGCTTCGCTTCACCACAAGCTTTATGCTGTCGCCGCGCTTCGCGGGCTCACGGCAAACTTTCAATGACTTGTTTCAGAGGTTCTGTAAATTCTCGCTTCCCAACCTTTCAAATTCACAGCCGTAACATTCTCTTCTTTGGCGTCAGAGTTTGAAAGCGCCAACTGACCTGCTTTCAAGCCTTCGGGCAGCGTGTATGCCACATTGTCTTTTGAAAGATTTAGAACGACTAAATATTTATCCGCTCCGAGTGAGCGCGTATAAGCAAAGATTGAAGGGTGTTGCGGGTCGAGGTCCTGGTAATCGCCGTAGATCAAGGCAGGAGTTCTTTTCCGTAACTCGATCAGATTCTTGAAATAATTATAAATCGAGTTCTGGTCTGCCAGAGCCTGTTTGGCGTTGATCTCTTTGTAATTTGGATTCACCGCAAGCCATGCTTTAGGTGCGGTAGTGAAACCACCATTGGCGGATTCGTCCCACTGCATCGGCGTACGGGAATGGTCGCGGCTGGTTTTCCGCAGGTGAGCGATATATTCGGCTGCGTCGACTTGTTTGGTCAAAACTTCAGCCTTCCAGGCATTCTTCACCTCAATATCATCAAACTCTTCGATCTTCGTGAAAGGATAGTTGGTCATTCCCAGTTCATCGCCTTGATAGACGAACGGCGTGCCTTTCTGCGTCAGCAGTATCGTCGCCAACGCTTTCGCCGAAGCCAAGCGATATTGTGGCGAGTCGTCACCAAAGTGAGAAACCACACGCGGGTTGTCATGGTTGGACAAAAAGACCGTATTCCAACTATGAACATCCAGAGCCTTGTCGTAGCGCGTGTAGATCGCCTTAAAATCGCGCCAGGTCCACGCTTTCTTGCGCCACCGCTGACGGTCAATGCCGACGACGTCGAACTGAAAAATCATGTTCAATTCATTGCGTCTTTCGTCCACGAGCAAGGGCGTCTTCTCGAGCGTCCAGCCCGCAGCTTCACCGACTGTCATCACGTCATATTTTGACAATACTTCACGATTCATTTCCTGGATGTAATCGTGTAATTTCGGACCCGAAGCATAGACTTTGCCGAAATTGCCGTCGTAGTCTGCAGGAAAATCCGGGAAGCTCTGGTCTTTTGAGATAAAGGGAATCACGTCCATGCGGAAGCCGTCCGCGCCTTTATCAAGCCAAAACTTCATGATGTCGTAGACTTCGTGGCGCACTTTCGGATTTTCCCAATTTAGATCAGGCTGTTTTTCGGCGAAGAGGTGCAGGTAGTATTCGCCCGTTGCTGGATCTTTCTTCCAAGCAGGACCGGAAAAGTACGACGTCCAGTCATTCGGCTCTTTGCCGTTTTTGCCGGGACGCCAAACATAGTAGTCACGATACGGATTGTCTTTTGACTTACGGCTCTCAACGAACCAGGCGTGCTCGTCGCTGGAATGGTTGACTACCAGGTCAAGAATCATCTTCATGTTGCGCTGTTTGACGCCCTTCAACAGCTCGTCAAAATCTGCCATGGTGCCGAACTCAGTCATTATTTTCCGGTAGTCGCGGATGTCGTAACCATTATCCGCGTTCGGAGAGTCGTACATTGGACTCAGCCAAATAACGTCCACGCCTAAGCCCTTGATGTAATCGAGTTGTGAAGTAATACCTTTCAAGTCACCGATACCGTCGCCGTTGGAGTCTTTGAACGAGCGGGGATAGATTTGATAGACGACGGCCTCTTTCCACCATTTTTTGGTGTAACCGTTGCTGGTGATGTCATTTTGAGGGCTGGGTTTTGGCGTTTCGGTGATGGTTGTCTTATTTTCCGTTTGACAAGCCGCCAAAATAAACGCAACGGCAAACATCAGAATTATCAAATATAAATGTTTCATTTTGAGCGTTCCTTTGCTTCCTTCGTGATCGGGGCAGTTTCGTGATCGGGGCAGTAGCCCGGGGCAGTAGCCCGACTGTTAAGGAGGGCTTGATCTCCCATCCCCGAGCCCTCCTTAACAGTCGGGCTACTGCCCCGGGCTCGGTTCCGCGAAATTCATGGGCCGAATGGAAATAAACGGATTCACGTTGCAACCTAAACAAAGCAACTTAATCAATTCGGACTTGCCGGTACTCTTGCAGGCCGAGGAGCAAAAGCTTCTAGCCTGCATACACTGTGGCCTCTGTCTGGAGGCTTGTCCCACCTACGTTATTACCGGCGATGAAAACGACGGACCGCGTGGCCGTCTTTATCTGATGCGGGCTGTCGGTGAAGGCCGGCTCGCTAGCGATTCGCAAGCTTTTGAGCGGCATATTGATCGGTGCCTCGGCTGTAGAGCTTGAGAACAGGTGTGTCCTGCCGGAGTCGAGTATGGACAA
>DASXQM010000142.1:0-11457 GCA_036507195.1 Pyrinomonadaceae bacterium
CCGGAAGAATCAAGAAAGCAGTAATGAGTAATGAGTGATGAGTGATGAGTGATGAGTAATGAGTAATGAGTGATAAGTAATGAGTGATGCGTCAATGGACAATTAGGATGCGCGATTTGCCAAATGGAGAAATACTCATCACTCATTACTCAGTACTCAGTACTCATCACTCATTACTCATCACTCATCACTCATCACTTATCACTCATTACTGCTTTCTTGATTCTTCCGGATATAGATCGTGCCGTCGCCGACGGTCAATTGGAATGAGGCTCCTCCGGCACCGGCTCGGGCTCTCATCTTTTGCGCTGTTATCCCGGGCTTCTCGCGCGGTTCCAATCCGCCATACGAGTCGACGATTTGGCCCGAACGAAGTATCTCGGCATCGATATCACCGTTGAATCCATAAGGGAGTTCGAGGGTTACTTCTCCGGCTGCGAGCCGCACTTCTGCTCCCACGCCGCGCCAGCTCCTCGAAGAAGTATTCAAGCTTAACTTTCCCACCGCTATTGTTGCCGACAGTGTGCCGCCAGAAAGTTTCAGGTTTGCTTCGCTTTCAGTGCCGGAGAGTCGAATGTTGCCTTCAACCCCTATGAGGTTGATTGCTCCGCGGCCGGCATTAATCTCCAGATCTGTCGAGACCGGAACGCGGATTCGATAGTCAATCCGCCAAGGCAAACCCAAAAGCGTCTTAGGGAATTTTTTCGCGGCAACCCGCATAAAAGCCCTGTCGTGTGTTCCCGTAGTCAGCACACGGATATGATTCATGTCCTCATCGAGCACGAGAGTGTTAACTGTTGCCAGGAGGTCCAAGTCTGCCTCGGTGTCCGCGCGAAGTTGGATCTCCGCACTGATATCAACTTCACTACGCGACCATCCTTCGATCGTAATCGAACCCTCGGGCGCGCCGATTAGCGTCAGGGTGCCACCAAATGCAAAGCGTCGCAGCTCATGCCTGGCGGTGGTCCGCACCAGTAGCGGTATTCGATTCGGCTCAGGCATTTTTTTCCGCTGTGATAGGGCGGTGTTCGGGAGCGACAGAGACAGGGTAATCAGGAGAAGTGCGCAAGCGAAGTGCATTAGTCACCTATGCCCCCAACCGCTGCTTACTGGAGATGCCGCGGTTGGTTCTGAGCGTGTTCAATCTCGACTGTCTGAGGACGATACTATCATTCGATTAGCGCCCTACAAACCAAGACGGACGCCCTGATCGAATTGATCAGAAGCGTCCGCAGCGAAGTCTTTCGAGTGACTCAAATTCTAACGACGAATGAAGGTGATGCTGCCCTGGAAGTTTGTGACCATAACTTTGGAACGGCCATCTACCACATCTCCAACATACTTCCGTCCATCGCCGAGGCTCCTGATGTCTTTATTCCAAAACTGGCCCAGCGCAATCTTTCTGTTAGGGTTAGCAGCTTCAAGGTTAAAGGCCGAATCAGCGGGGATGCGAATAGTTATGTCCCCTTTGCTCGACTGGAAGCGGTAGGTTCCACCTTTGGCAAACTCTCCGTCAAAGAAAATATTTCCAATGGTATTTTGCGCATACACTTGCGAGGCGCTGATGCCGCTGAGTTCGATATCACCTTCTGAAGAAACATGCGCCCTAACCATGCCTCCGCGAATATTGGTAACCGTAATCTGGCCACGCATTGTTTCCAAATCAACCGAGGAATTGATCGGTACCTGCAGGTTGAAATTAACGTTGCCGACATCGCTGCGTCCGCGGTTGTCCCCCCGGACATCGACTATCAAGGCGTCGCTGGTCTGCCGCGGCAAAAGGTTGGCCTTAGGGGATTCAAGCGTAGCGGTAAGCTTGATCTCGTCGCGGTTCCACGACTCAACCGTAATAGTTCCGGAAATATTTTTCAGCTCGATGCGAACATTTTTTCCGGCCGGATATCGTTTGGACAGACGCTGCTGAGCATTGACGCTGCTTATGGCCAGCGCTCCAAAGGTGAGAAAGGACACGAACACCACAACGCTTGAATGAAAGCGCAACCGGGAATTCTCAAATCGGGCGGACGACATACAAATTCTCATGGGCGTGGGGCTATTCAACTACCTTGATTCCTTTAATCTTCATTCACGGACTCTACCAGTTCAACCAGAATACGATCCGTGCAATTAAAGCTCTGCAAACTCTTTTAATAGCGACAGCTTTTCGTTAAGCGCGGCATTCAACATCTCTTCGGATACTTCGTCGTGGGGATTTTGGCTCAAGGCGTCAAACGAATCGTTCACCGCCTGATCAATCACTTTCAAGTTACGATCGAAGGTCTCACGCATCTCCGGACTCCAGCGAGCCTTGTTGAAGTCTACTCGTTGGTTCCAATAAGAAATCAACTGCTGTTGCTGCGAGACGCGTTCGTGCACGTTTGCAACAGCGAGGCCCGGGCTTTCCTGTCCCGACGCTGCTTTAGTCCCCGCAATTGCTCCTCCACTTTGACTACGACGTAAGGCAACAACCGTCGAAAGCGATACTATTAACACGATGGCAGCAGTGGAGGCGACCAGTTGCGGAAGAGAAAGTTCCCAACTTCGGCCTACCCAGTTTTTCCAAAAGTTTCGACCTGCCGGCGCTGGCGACGCCACGACCGCATTCCCGCCGGCCTCAATCACATTGCGGATACGCAGCCATAGCGCTTTTTCGTTTGGAGGCGCGGTGTATTCGCCACGATGCGCGCGGCAAAAGCCGACGATCGATTGCAGATCATTGCGTACGCCGGCGCAGTCGAGACACTCTTCGAAGTGCGAATTGAGCGTTATTTGATCTTCCTGGCTTAGGGCGCCATCAACAAAATCGCTAATTAGATCGTGACATTTCTCGCAGTTCATTGTCTTAGTAACCTCTAACCTGCCACCAATTTCGTGAGTCTAACCGACCACGACCGGAAGCGTGGCAATCTGGTTTTCAAGCAATCAAGGGGAGACTGCGTTCAAAAAACTTGGTTCGGACTGCTTCGTTCCGCCCTTCCAGGTTTCAGGGGATGAAACCCTGCAGGCTCAGGTTGGAAGCTAGTCTTTCGCCTTCTGTTGCCTAAGAAGGCCGCGCAATTTCATGCGGGCCTTGTGCAATTGAGACTTGGAAGTCCCAACTGAGCAGCCCAGCATCCTGGCGATCTCTTCGTGTTCGTGTCCCTCAATATCGTGAAGGGTAAAGACCGTGCGGTAGCCGGGAGGCAGTTGACCAATAGCTTTGTCGAGCGCTATGCGATCCACTACCGGCATCGCATTGGGGTTTTCCGTGCCCTTGACTATCTGTACCGGCGTTTCGCCATCATCCGTCGTCTGCTCCATCTTGACGCCGCGTTTGCGAAAGTGCATCAAGACCTGGTTGACGGTCAGCCGGTGCAGCCAGGTAGTAAAGGCCGACTCACCACGAAAGCTTCCAATTTTTCTAAAGAGCTGAATGAAGACTTCCTGTGCGAGGTCTTCAGCCTCCGAGACGTTGCTGGTCATTCTCAAACACAGCGAGTAAACCCGGCGATTATGCCGCTGGTAAAGTTGCTCGAAGGCTGCCATATCGCCTTGAGCCGCTTTCTGCGCCAGCGCGTAATCCGTTTCCTGCTGCGTCTCGGTTTCGGCTGCGGTCACGTGTTCGTATTGGGGCAAGCTACGAAAGATTCTCTCTTTAACGCTTGTTCGCCACGATATCACCAGTCCGCGTCTTTCAAAGGAGCGGCAACCTTTTCCTCAGCATTTCCCAAGTAGGCTTCTGCGAGACGTTGGTCGCCCTCAACGCGGGTGTGATGCGGCGCTCTCGGCGCGTCGTTGCCTTACCCGACCCAAAAGATATTGAATTTCCTCAGCCGCAGCAACACTTTCCTTCAAATCCAGTAGGTGCGATCGAGTGAACGATAACCCACCGCTTCGGCTACGTGCGCGGAGCGAATTCCTTCAGAACCCTCCAAATCTGCAATTGTGCGGCTGACTTTCAGGATACGGTCATACGCGCGGGCTGACAAGCCCAGCCGCGTCATCGCTCGCTCCAGCATTTGCTCGCTGTCGGAGTCGATACGGCAGTGACACCGAATCATACGTGGCGTCATTTCCGCGTTGGAGAATATCTTTTCATCCGTGAGACGAATACGCTGCTTCTCGCGCGCGGCAATCACTCGGCCGCGAATTGTCGCCGAGTCGTCAGTCTCGGGCGGCGCGTCGCCGGTCAGGTCGCGAAATTTAACCGCCGGCACGTCAATGTGAATATCAATTCGATCCAACAGCGGACCCGATATGCGACCGACGTAACGTTGAATCTGCAAAGGCGTACAGCGACACTCGCGGGTTGGGTCATTCCAAAAGCCGCAGGGACACGGGTTCATCGCCGCTGCCAGCATGAATGAAGCGGGAAACGTCAACGACATCGCCGCGCGACTGATTGTCACTTTTTGATCCTCGAGAGGCTGGCGCAACACTTCCAAAACACTGCGATCAAACTCCGGCAATTCATCCAGAAACAATACCCCCTGATGCGCCAGCGAAACTTCGCCGGGACGTGGAACCGCGCCACCACCTATCAACCCGGCATCGCTGATAGTGTGATGTGGGGAACGAAAGGGCCGTTCGGTAACCAGCCCGGCGCGGCCAGTCAGCCCGGCTACAGAATGAATCTTTGTTAGCTCCAGCGCCGCTTCAAATTCCAACGGCGGCAGAATGGTGGGCAGGCGTTTCGCGAGCATTGTCTTACCCGAACCGGGCGGACCAATTAGCAGGATGTTGTGGGAACCGGCGCTGGCAACTTCGAGCGCTCGCTTGACGGACAGTTGGCCGCGAACCTCGCGAAAGTCGACGTTGTAATGATCCGACCGCATGAGAATTTCTGCCGGATCAATCACCAATGGCTGTGGTGGATTGGAAGACCGCAAGCCAGCTACCAATTCAACCGCACTGCGCAAATCAGCAACGGGGTAGACATTAACACCAGACACCACAGCCGCTTCCTTCGCATTTTCATCGGGAAGAATCACATGCTTGATGAGCGCCTCCCGCGCAAGAATCGCGATTGGCAGCGCGCCCTTAATCGGACGGACACGTCCGTCAAGCGACAACTCGCCGACACAAACAACGTCAATCAGGTTGTTCTCTTCGGCGAGATCGCTGTTTGCGCCGAGAATGCCAAGAGCAATCGGAAGATCGAAACTCGCGCCTTCTTTTCGCACATCGGCCGGAGCCAGATTAATGGTAATTCTCTGAAACGGAAAAAAGAAACCGCAGTTGCTAATCGCAGCGCGAATGCGTTCGCGCGATTCGCGTACTGCAGCATCGGGCAAGCCGACAATTGTTACCGACAGCGGCGATTCTGCCTCGCCGCGAACAGGCGTCAAATCAACTTCAATATCGACAAGGTCGGCGTCGATGCCATAAACAGCCGCTGAGAGAGTGCGAAAGAGCATGGAGGTGCTTCCTCTGCGAAACAGCGGATATGGAAAAGCATTAAGATTAAGCGGAGGGTGAAAACGAATCGAGCGCGCTTACGACGACAGCGAAAGCGCGCTCAGTATAACGTTCCCGTTGTGGGTGGCAACGAGGCAGACGCGTTAGGATTTCAAATTCAGTAAAACTACCTGCGGCGCGATGGAGCAGTGGCGGCCGTAGCGGGTAGTCTGATTTCCTGTCCCGCACGAAGTTCGATTTCAGGAGTAACACCGTTCAAGCGGGCAACTTCATTCGCATCGAGATTCCGGGCGGCCGCGATTCTGGCAATGGTGTCACCTTTACGCGCGCGAATCCTGGTCAATACCGAGGCGGCAGGTTCGGTCGTGCCCGGCTTGCGCCGGTACAGTGTCAAGCGGACGTTGTTGTTAGGAACCACCAGTTTATTGGTCGACTTCAGATCCACGCCACTGTTCATTGCCTGCAATTGAGCCAGACTGACTCCGGTGCGATTGGCAACATTCTGGAGGTCCTCTCCAGGCACTACTGAGATCACGCGGGCTGAATCGCGGCGCTCTGCCGGAATTCGTTTCAGAAGGGCATAAAACTGCTTTCCTCTTCCGCCGGGAACGCGAACGTTATAAGCCTCGCCTCTCGGTGTTGTATCTCGCCTGAGCTCAGGGTTAAGACTGCGAATGGAATCAACGCTGGTGTCGGTTGCTTCGGCAACGAGCTGCAAACTTGTAGCATTCGCTACTTGAACGACGTCATAAGCCATCGGTGATTCCGGACGAATGCCCTTGAATCCGTATTTTTCCGGATTCTTCGCAATCAGGATAGTCGCCAGGATGCTGGGAACGTAGTTGCGCGTTTCCTGTGCAATATAGGGATAGATTGCCCAGAAACTTGCGGTGCCCGCTCGGGCTATTCCACGGTCAATGTTGCCGGCGCCGGTGTTATAGGCAGCCATTGCCAATTCCCAGTTGCCGTTGTAACGCGCCGCGAGGCTCTTCAGATATTTTGCCGAGGCCCGTGTGGCCTGTTCGAAACTATTGCGCTCATCGATCCAAGCCGTTTGGCGAAGCCCAAACTGTCGGCCAGTGCTGGGAACAAACTGCCACAGGCCCGAGGCAGCGGCCCAGGACACAGCCTTGGGTTTCCAGGCGCTTTCAACCTGGCCCAACCAGGTGATATCAACCGGCACGCCTTCCTCTTTAAATATCTGACGCGCCATCTTCATAAACTGACCAGACCGGCGCAGTCCGGATTCCATCGTGCTTCGACCACGGCCCTGGTAAAAGTTTATGTACTGTTGGACCAGCGGGTTGATCGTAAACGCGAAGTTTACGTTTTGTTTGGCCTGTTCGAGCGCGAGCACATCGGCCTGGGAAACATTTTTCTCGTCATCCGTAAGAACCAGCTTGCTTAGCTCGTCCAGCGGCGAGGGCTCAAATCTCTGTTCGCGAAATCCAATCTGTGGCGGGTCGCTTTTCTGTTGCGCGGCAGTTGCTGAATTGCCGTTCCGAGCAACTAACGCGGATACGTTCGCCTGAACGGGGCTCCGGACAAGCGGAACCTCTTCGCGATAGATGCGCTCCACAAGTTCCAGATAAAAACCTTGCAAGCGTTGGCTCGCTCTAACATCCAGGCCCGATTCAAGGATGGAGTCCACAGCCTTATCAAACTCTTCACGCGCCTGATCGCGCTTGTTGTCCTCGAGGTTTAATTTGCCTTTTCGGAAATGGTCTTCAGCTGTAGTGATGACCTTAGAAACCTGCTCGTCTGACTGCTGAACTGCGGTTGGAATATCACGCGCCGACGAACCACCAGCCGGGATCTGTCCATAAACGCTGACAGCGGGCAGGACGAGTACCGCAAATAGCGTTATTCGCGCTATTAAAGGGGGGTAGCTCGTTGTCATCAGTCGTCGTTCTCCTTCGAAGTGGATCTAAATTCCAGACCGGTATCACCGGGAGTCAGTCGCAAGCGGTATCCAAAATTATCTGCGAGGTCCTTGGCTTCTCGACGCTTAATGGATTGGACGAGCCAAAATGCCTTCCTAAGCGAAGCCAAAGTCAATCCGGAGGTTATCATACGGTTTTCCGGAGTGTCAAACAGGTCACATTCTAATTAGACGCTGAAATGGTTAACTTTTCCACCAGATCACGGCCGTCCAGAGATAAAGATGCACCTCCCTCGATGGGGGTTGTGCGCTAGTTAGAACGACGAACGGCGCCTGAGGTTCCATTTAAGCCCCGACCCCTAGCCGACAAAGCGCCAAACTTCGAGCATCAGAGAGTGCTGACCTTCATATGCCGGTGCCCTAACCCTTTTGATCTGGACAGCTTCTCTTGCTGGCGGGCAGTTTGACGCCTGCGTTCCTGCTGACAAAGAGACCGGATTTTGTTAGAAAGCCTTCAGGGCCTACTTGCTCAACCTGCTGTTGCCTCTACCTTGGGGACATTCAGATCTGAGATTTGAGCTCTGGATTTTAAGATCTGAGATTCAAGAGGGGATCTCAAGAGGGATCTAATGAGACGCACAATCGTAATAGGAGATATCCATGGCTGCTACGACGAGCTTGTTTCTCTATTGGAGAAAGTAGGTTTCGCGGCGGGCGATCGTGTGGTGGCTGTGGGTGATCTCATCGTGAAGGGCAGAAGGAATAGAGAGGTCCTGGATCTATTCAGTGGTGACGAGCGATTCTCTTCGGTGATCGGTAACCATGATCTAGCTATTCTCAAATTCTGGCAGGGACAGGTCACCGAGCTTAAGGAGTCCCAAAAGCGTGCTTGCGATGAGTTAGAAAGTGAGCAGGAGCGCTATACCGCCTATTTGAATTCTTTGCCCTTTGTAATTGATCTTGGCTCTCACGCGGTAGTCCACGCGGGAGTGCGGCCTGGCATCAAGCTAAATGAGCAGGCGCCCGAAGATCTAACCGAACTCAGGACGTTAGGAGCAGACAGAACCAGCCGAGAGGGAACCCCCTGGTACGACGGTTACGATGACGAGAAGGTGATCCTCTTCGGTCATTGGCCATCGCCAGTGCCTCGCCGGTCCAGCCACGCAATTGGCTTAGATACGGGTTGCGTTTACGGCTACCAACTAACGGCCTACATCATAGAAACCGACCAGTTTGTTCAGGTGCCCGCCAATAGAGTCTACGATGCTCCAGGACCGCGCTTCAGAGCGGGTTCGGGCCAGGACTAATTCCGTACACTTAGGTGGCGTTTTTGCGATCATTCCATTGAAAAAGTGCCTCATTAGCAACCCTCCGGCTAGCTTCCCCCTCATAAACTAAGTCTGGAACACCCATTGCTGAACTATCAGGGAAGGATCTCCTCTTTTGTGATTGACCCTATTTTGCGTCTCTCCCGGCACGCAGGAGAAACCGATGTCTACTGCCTTAAGAAAAGAATCCCTATCGCATGACCGACAGGTGACAGCGCGACTTCCAGCGCTGCTTCCGACCGCTGACGGCACCACCCGGCTTTTCTTCAACCGCGAGCTGAGCCTGCTTGAGTTTTATAGACGCGTGTTGGAGGAAGGGCTCGACCAAAGCAATCCAGTGCTGGAGCGACTGAAGTTCCTGGCGATTTTCTCCTCCAACCTGGATGAGTTCTTCATGATTCGAGTGTCGGGGCTCAAAGAAGAGTTGGAGGAAAACATTACCGAGTTGTCGCTTGACGGTATGACTCCCGAGGAGCAACTACGGGAAACTAAACAGCGCATCCTTCCTATGCTGAAGGAACAGACAGAATGCCTGCGCGAGCGGGTCTTTCCTGACTTGGAATCGGCGGGTGTCCAGGTGGTGGGCTACGACTCATTGGAAGTGGAAGAGCAGAAAGCGCTGCGCACTTATTTCATGGAGAAGGTATTCCCTATCCTGACTCCTCTGGCAGTGGATCAGAGTCATCCGTTTCCCTACATTTCTCCTCTTAGCTTGAATCTTGGATTGATGGTTGAAGCTCCTGCCGGTCACTCCCCGGCTGATCCTAAAAACAGGCATGTGCCCCGCTTTGTAAGGATCAAGGTCCCTTCAGTAGTGCCTCGGCTGGTTCCGGCCGGCAAGTTTGGCACAAAGTTTGTGCTGCTGGAAGAGTTGATCGAAGCGAATCGCGATACTCTTTTCCCAGGAATGATTACCGGAAAATGTCATCGCTTTCGCGTGACTCGCGATGCCGACATCGAGATTCGCGAGGACGAGGCTGGAGACCTTCGGCGTCTTATTCAGCAGGAGTTGCGTCAGCGTCGGTTTGGCACACCCGTTCGCCTCGAAGTTTCCGCGGACATGTCGGAGGACATGATCGCTTACCTGACAGAGTCTCTGGGCCTGTCGTCCGAGGATGTTTATTTAACTGACGGCCCTCTCAAGCTGCAGGACTTCATGTCGCTATACGAGTTAAACCGTCCTGATCTCAAGGACGAACCCTTCAGTCCGACGCTGCCAAAGTGGCGTGGCGAAAAGTCACTTTTCGACGTCTTGAAAGAACAGGATATCCTGCTGCATCACCCTTATGACTCATATGAGACTGTCACCAAGTTCATTGACGAAGCTATAGACGACAGCGAAGTTGTGGCGATCAAGATCTGCCTGTATCGAACGGGGCCCGACTCTCCGATTCCCCCTGCTCTCATTCGAGCCGCGGAGAAAGGGAAACAGGTAACGGCTCTTATTGAACTGAAAGCGCGGTTTGATGAGGAACACAATCTCGAGTGGGCCCGAAAGCTGGATGAAGCGGGCGTACATGTGGTGTATGGAATTCTGGGTTTGAAAACCCATGGCAAGCTGACTCTCGTAGTCCGTCGGGAAGGCGAGTCGCTCAAGCGATATATGCACATCGCTTCGGGAAACTACAATCCAACCACTTCCTGCACCTATACGGATGTCGGCTTATTTACCGCAGATGATGAGATTGGTGCGGACGCAAGCGAGCTCTTTAACTACCTGACCGGGTGCTCGCGGCAAACCGAATATCGAAGGCTTCTGGTTGCCCCTGTCAACCTTCGCGAGAAAATGACTGCCCTCATCGAGCGCGAAATCAGTTACGCCCGTGCCGGCGAGCCAGCTTACATTTCGGCAAAGATCAATAGGCTCGCCGATAAAGAGATGATTGAGAAGTTGTACGAGGCGTCACAGGCTGGGGTAAAGATTGATCTAATCGTCCGTGGCATCTGCATGCTTCGACCCGCTGTACCCGGCTTGTCGGAAAACATAACCGTGCGAAACATCATTGGACGTTTTCTCGAGCACAGCCGTGTCTTCTATTTTGCAAACGGCGGAGACGAAGAGGTTTACATCGGCAGCGCTGACTGGATGTCCCGCAATCTAAAACATCGGATCGAAGTAGTTGTTCCCGTTTCCGATCCGGTATTGAAGAACTATTTGAAGAACGTTTTGCTGGCTGCGTATCTTCGCGACAATGTGAAAGCGAGAGAGCTGCAGCCAGATGGTTCGTATCAGGTGGTGCCACGGGTTGAAGGCGAGAATCCATTTGCCAGTCAAACATTTTTCATTCCTCACGAGGCCGCGGTGGCCAACGGAATCCAGGCTTGAAAAATCGACGGTTGGTTATGCTCAATTTTGATTCGAAAAGAAAACGAGAAGTATTCACACTCATCGTGGTGTTTGTGATGGTTCTCGGGATAAGCGCGCTCGCCGTCTACCTGATCGCGGGCAGGAGCGTTCAGAACGAGACAACTAGACAAACAGGCGCGTCAGTCGTAAACGAAACTACGCCCGAACGTGGGCCGTCCGCGCCGACGGCTGCTACTCACGGAACCTTTCTTGACCGTCTCTTTGGCGTACCGCAGAGTGAATCTCACATCGTCCAGGGCGAGAGTTGGGGCGAGATCGTGGCAAAAATTACTCTCCGGCTCATGCTGGCAGCGATACTGGGGGCCGCTCTCGCTTTTAGGCCTCGCAGGCGCCTGCTGATCCTAAAGCGCAATCCTTACGTAGCCCAAACACAAATACTTCTTGCCATAGTGGCTGCCGCCTTGATGCTCATTGTCGGAGACAACGCAGCCCGCGCATTCGGCATATTTGCAGCAGTCTCCGTGGTTCGCTTCCGCACAAAC
>DASXQM010000143.1:0-17320 GCA_036507195.1 Pyrinomonadaceae bacterium
CCGGTAACATAAGCTTATTTATAATGATCACGGACCAGGTCGCTACCGCTCTCTGTTCCGTATTCGTCGACCCACGATGCCAGAGTTTTGCTTACCCGGCTTTGTCTTCAGCAGGAAGCGAGCTGCAGCGCCAAACAAATACAGAACCAGGAGCGGTAGCGACCGGGTCCGGTAACAATAAGCTTTTTTGTAATGATCACGGACCAGGTCGCTACCGCTCTCTGTTCCGTATTCGTCGACCCACGATGCCAGAGTTTTGCTTACTCGGCTTTGTCTTCAGCCGGGAGCGAGCTGCAGCGAAGCACAAATACAGTAACCGAGTAGCTTTGCTCGTCTGCGACAAGCAGATAACGAAATGAAACTTTTCGCCTGTAATAGAATCAACAACTTACACGTCAGTTTCTAAGAAGGACGGTAGCGACCGGGTCGTCCACGCAAGAGTCAACGCTTTTTGAGTGGTTAACTTTTTCTTTGCGCAATTGAGTGTTTCGGGAAAGGACCCGGTCGCTACCGCTCCTCGGTTCCGTATTTGTTGACCCACTATGCTGAGCATCCCGCAACGGACCCGGTCGCTACCACTCCCGGTTCCGTATTCGTCGACCCACTGTGCTGAGCGTCTCGCGACGGACCCGGTCGCTACCGCTCCTGGTTCTGTATTTGTTTGGCGCTGCAGCTCGCTTCCTCCTGAAGGCAAAACAGCGTAAGCAAAACGCTGGCATCGTGGGTCGACGAATACGGAACCGGGAGCAGTAGCGACCGGGTGCTGGCTCGCTAGAGTCATCCTCCCATGGAGATCTCAATTCGAAAGGTTTTTGATCGTTACAGTTGAGCATCCTGCAACGGACCCGGTCGCTACCGCTCCTTCTTAGAAACTGACGTGCAAGTCGTTGATTCTATTAAGGCGAAAAGTTTAATTTCGTTATCTGCTTTTCGCAGACGAGCAAAGCTACTCGGTTCTGATGTGTGAGTGGTCCTCTTTAAGTGGAGCTGTGGAGTGTTTTCGATTTGACCTGCGACGGAATCGGTCTAGAACCCCTCATCCTCGACTTTCCCGGCATCTGATACCAAAGTCGCAAGAACTTAGAAGATCATCGTTCATAGCTAGCCGCCGGAAAAATAATCCAGATTGCGGATATGTAACGGTGTGCTCATTGTGACAGAAACCCTGCATCGTCAAACTTCGCGACAATAGTAGACTGCTCGGCAAGACTCTAGTTTAAGGACTTGGGAGGTCGGTTATGACCAAGGCCATCTTTATACTCCTCGTAATTTCTTCGATGGCGTGGACAAACGTCAACTCTGACGAAGGTTTGCGTGCAGGTTGCGGAGACATAAACGCTGCATTGCGGCCCCCCATCCGTTCCTATCTACCTGCACCAATTCAACAAAGGTCGCATCGCAAGTTGAACATCTCCGGCGTAAAGCCTTCCCCTCAGAGTAGGAATCTTCCAGTTCCGACTGCTTCGGCACGTCCATCACCAACTCCCCTGAGCCAAGTTCCACCCGACCAGCAAGAGATGACTTTTGATGAGGTGATTAATGGAGGCAATCTCGTAGATGCCGACGGCGATAGGATTCCAAATGGAAAGGACAACTGTCCTGCCATTTCTAACGCTGATCAAAAGGATCGCGATGGTAATGGCATTGGCGATGCTTGCGATCAACAGGCGAATCCTTTTGCTGTATCGGTCATCGTTCAGCCGACGAAGAAAATAGCAGGAACGATCGTTGCATATGATGACGGTATAGAGGTCAGGGCTGGTGGTCCGTGTCGGGAGACGCTAATCTTTCGCCTTAAGGGTGCTAAAACCACCGCAAATAAGTACGTTATCCTGCGCCGCCTCATCTCTTGTATGGAACCAATCCTTGAAAAGACGGTTATACAGCGGGAGCAACATAGGTTCTCTGTTGATCGTGACCCGAAGTGTGATCAACTCCTGGATGAACTTCTTTACTTTTGGCAACTAAATGAATCAGGAGGATCATCTCGAGAACCTCGATTGAAGCTGGTGCCCGGAGAAGAGCTAGAAAGAATTCCGAGAACTCACAAATTGCCTTGTTATCAGCTTCGCTCAGGGCTCCAGTAGCGAGAGTTACCTGCCTACACCAAACGAGGACAGGCAGGAATGCCGTCCTACTTTCAGCTTTGGCGTACTGTCAGAGGCGTCTGAGACACATCGGGCTGGCGAGCTATCGCATCCGGATGACTGCTTGTCGTCACAATCGGAGGCGGTGGCGGGTTCGCCACCAGCACCTCGAGGGCCGCGTCGATCACTTCGCTAATTCGCGACACAAATACGATCTGCAATTCCTTGCGAACGTCTTCCGGTAAATCTTCTATGTCGGCTTCATTGCGAGAAGGAAGCAGGATGCGACGAATTCCCGCGCGATGAGCTGCCAGGATCTTTTCTTTCAATCCGCCGACAGGAAACACTAAACCAGACAGTGTAATCTCGCCGGTCATCGCCGTGTCGGGGCGCACCCGGCGCCCGGTGTAGAGCGATGCCAATGCGGCAGTGATCGTTACACCCGCACTCGGACCATCCTTTGGAATCGCGCCGGCGGGAACGTGCAGGTGCACGCCGTAGTCTTTGAACATTTCCGGACTGATGCCAAACTCGTTCGCGTGTGACCAGAGATACGACTGGGCGGCCCGCGCTGATTCCTGCATCACCTCGCCCAGTTGACCGGTGATCGTCAGCCCTCTTCCTCCAGGCAACAGCGTCGCTTCGACGAAAAGCACTTCACCGCCCATCTCAGTCCAGGCCATTCCCGTGGCCACGCCTGCCGGCAGCTCCTTGCGTGCCTGCTCCGGATAGAATCTCGGCGCTCCGAGGTAATCGTGTATGTCGCTTGCGTCGACGCTAACCGTTTCGGCCTCGCCCTGTGCGATTTTTAGAGCGACCTTGCGGGCCACGCGCCCAATGTTTCGTTCCAACTGGCGCACGCCGGCTTCGCGCGTGTAGCGCGTGGCGAGCAATTCCACGGCCGCATCGCTAATAGTGAGCTGACCCGGTTTGAGGCCGTTCTCTTCTATTTGCCGCGGACTGAGATAGCGCTTGGCAATCTGTAGCTTCTCCATGTCGCTGTAGCCGGCAAGGTTAATGACTTCCATACGGTCGCGCAGCGGCGGCGGAATTGGTCCAAGCTGATTAGCGGTGGCAATAAAGAAAACCCGCGAAAGATCAAACGGCAGATCGAGATAATGATCGCGGAAAGAATTGTTCTGTTGCGGATCGAGAATCTCCAACAGAGCGGAAGACGGATCGCCACGATAGTCGTTGCCGAGTTTATCAATCTCATCAAGCATCAATACGGGATTATTTACGCCTGCCCGGCGGATCGATTGAACGATTCGGCCCGGCATGGAGCCGATGTAAGTGCGCCGGTGCCCGCGTAACTCGGCTTCATCGCGCATGCCGCCAAGCGACATGCGCTCAAACTGGCGGCCCATGGCACGCGCAATTGAACGTCCCAGCGAAGTCTTACCGACTCCGGGCGGACCGACAAAACAGAGAATCGGACTCTTGGTATCCGGGCGCAGCTTGATGACCGCCAGAAATTCGAGAATGCGTTCCTTGACGTCTTCGAGACCGTAGTGGTCCTCATCAAGAATCCTGCGCGCCTCGTTGAGATCCAGTTTGTCTTCAGAAGACTTGCGCCAGGGCAATTCGAGCACGTATTCAAGATAGGTGCGGATAACGTGATAATCGGGCGCGGCAGCGGGCAGCTTCTCCAAACGTTTCAACTCGCGCTCCGCTTCAGTCCTTACTTCATCTGGTAAGTCGGCTGCCGCCAATCGCTCGCGCAGCATCTCAGCCTCGGCGCGTTCACCGCCTTCATCCTCGCCGAGCTCTTTTTGAATGGCCTTCATCTGCTGGCGCAGAATGTAATCCCGCTGAGATTTGTCCATCTCGGATTGCGCTTCCGTCGCAATCTTCGAGCGCAATTGAATGATCTCCAGCTCGCGGGCGAGATAGCTGTGGGCCAGCCGCAGCAGTTCGTCAGCCGTATCGGCTTCGAGCATCTTCTGCTCCTGCCCGACACCGAGGTTGAGGATCGAACCCAGAAAATAGGCAAGGCGAACCGGCTCGACAGAGCCCAGGACTGCAACCCGAACCTCAGGCGGAACACCCGGCAGGAGCGCCAGCGCTTCCTGGACCATTGCCTGAACGTTTCGTTTTGTGGCCTCGACTTCTTCCGTATCCTTTATCTGAACTTCAGGAAGAATCTGCACCACCGCGCGCAGATAAGGATCTTCCTGTTTCCATTCAAGCACCTTCACCCGCTCAGTGCCCTGCGCGATGATGTGCATCGTCTCTTCGACGCGCTCCATTCGCTTGATCATCGTAAGTGTGCCAACCTGATAAAGATCTGCGGGCCGGGCATCCTGGGTCGTGTTTGTCAACTCAGCGCGAACGGTGATGCACGCGAGTAACTTTTCTTCCGTCGCCAGCGCTGCTTCAACTGCCGCAACTGAACGCGGTCTTCCTACTGCAAGCGGAACAACCGTCTCGGGAAAGAGCGTCGTATTCTGCAAAGCCAGCACCGCAATCTCGAATGGCTGGCCCGGCGGGCTAGCTAGCGCAGGCTGGCCCTCAGGAGCAGGCTCCTGCTTGGGACCGCTAACGTTCGCCGCAATCTCCGCTGCTGCTTGTTCTTTTTTTGGTGTCTCTGACATTGTTCTTATTTTCTCGGCTTTGCTAATCGCTCGCTCTACTCCACGCTGCTGTGCGAGGTTCCCCGGCATTAGGTCTTCTGCCCCGGTTACTTGCAGCGCAGGCTGACCATCAGGAAACCATCGCGATAATCATGGGCGAGCGATGCTCCTTCGATTGCGCAGGGAAACTGGATCGTCTTCTCAAAACGACTGTAAGTAATTTCCATCTGTTGATAGCGAAACCCTTCTTGAAAAAAAGTGTCTCGCCGGCAACCGCTGATCTTCAAGCTCGACTCATCGATCTCGATCTCGAGTTCGTCGGAGCAGATACCCGCTAAATCAACTTTTACGATCCAGCCATCGTTGTTTCGGTAAACATCGGCAGCGGGGTTCCACAACCGCCCTGATGGCCGGACGCGATGGGCGACAGTTAACAAAGCAACCTCACGATTCGATTTTGGCATAGATAGCTACAGCATAAGGGAAATCCCGGAAGGTTGAAAAGGGGAGGTGACCTGGCGGTAGTGGGTCAGTTTAATAAATCAGAGATCGGAGCCCATTACAGAACCGAGCGCGGTAGCGCCGGATGCTAAGTTCAACTCTGAACACTCGGTGAATACCGCGAATTGTCATCATCCGAACTTGAGTCTAGCATCCGGCGCTACCGCGCTTCTTAGAAACTGACGTGTAAGTTGTTGATTCTATTACAGGCGAAAAGTTTCATCTCATTATCTGCTTGTCGCAGACGAGCAAAGCTACTCGGTTCTGTAAAGCCACGCCACCTTAGCCAAGTTCAAACTGAGCCACCAGCTGACCTGCCGGTCAATCCTCCCCGCCAATCCCAAGGAAGTCTCACGCGAATTGTGCTCTACCCGAATAATTTGCTCCAGAAGGACGATTCACGGGAAATATCCTCAAGGGCATCCGCAAGTTCGCGATCCGCTTCGGTTTCTACAGCGATGTCTCCCATCGAGACAATGCCAAGCAGGTTGCCGGTTTCATTCACTACCGGTATGCGACGCACCTGTTTCTTCCCCATCTTCCTGATTACATCGACTACCCGCTCGTGCGGTCTTGCCGCGTGTACGTCAGTTGACATCACTTCTTCCGCCCGCACGATGTTGCAGTCTTTGCCCTCCGCAACCGCGCGCAGAACTATGTCGCGATCGGTGATCAAGCCGAGCAATTTGCCCTGACTGTAGTTTGACGTGTTAAGGCGGCGCTCATCGGATCCGGTTTTTCCATTTCCCCCATCGGGCCTGAATTCGACCACCGGGATCACGCCAGTGTCTTCTTCCTTCATCATCATCGCCACGTCACGCAAGGTGGTGTCGCGCGTCGCGACCGCCAACTCGCGCGTCATAATGTCGCGGACGCGGAGTCGTGAACGAGAAACGCGCTCATCGTAGCGAGAGCGTGGCTGATAAGCTGCATCCGCGCTGCGTGGCGGCCAATTTCGATCTCCGCCATAGGCTGAGCGTCTGTAGTCCTCCCGGGCGTACCGATCAGCGTATTCGTTGTATCTTGGCTCGTCGCTTTCATAGTCGGCACGCTCACCGAATCGTCCCTGGCCAAAGTCTCGCGGGTCGTAGTTGTTTTGCAAGCGCCCGCCCGAATATGGCTGGTTGTAGTTCCACGGCCTTTCGCGCGTAAATCGGTCACGGCGAGTGCTAAATTCACGCTCGTCATCAAAGTCATCAGAATATCTTGCCATTTTTCTCCCCTTCCTGGTGCTGCAAAAAAAGTAAAGCCTCGCTTGCACGAAGCGAGCGTTTAGAAATTTGCTGGGGGCTTGGCGGTGGACTGAAGTGCCCACTCGGCATATGAAACAGGGGAAACTACAACTCCTGGAGGGGAACTACGGGGCATATTATCCCGAAATCATCCTCGCGCCTAGTGGCGGCAATACAAAAAACCAGATCGCGGAGAGCCGGCCGGGGGAGAATTAATCGGCAGCTGCAGTTATCGTTCAGCGCGCGCCAGATTCAACTTCAGCGATTAACTGGACTCGCGACGTTATCTCGAGCGTGCCCACCTCGATTGGCGTAGGCGCGGAGTCTGTTCTCATCAGTTGCCCTTGTACCTGATACATAGGTAAAGGTCTGGCTATGCCCTCTTCTTGAACTTCAACGATACGTACCACGCGGCCGCCGAGCGCTGTGGCGATCACCTGGGCTTTGCCGACAGCTTCGCGAGTGGCCTCAGCCAGTGCCTGATCGCGCGCCGGACGATCCTTTCTCAACGTAAACGAGATTCCCGCAACATCATTCGCGCCGGCTTGAGCAGTGGCATCAATGACTGCGCCCACCCTGGTTAAATCAGACATTGTGACTGTCACGCTGTTGCGCGCTTCATACCCGGTGATCGTCGGAGGTTGATTCTCTTTGTAAACCCGCTGCGGTTGCAGACTGTAGCCGCTGGTCTTGATCTCAGCGCCGGCTCCCGCAGCGCTCTTGAGTGCGCGTACCACCGCATCGCTCTTGTTAGCATTCTCCTGTTGTGCGTCCAGTGCGCGGCTTGCCTGGGTTACCACTGAAACCGTGAGAACCGCGGTGTCCGGTTGTGCCTGAACGATCGAGTCGCCCGTGACCGTTACTTTGGTGATGCCTCTTGACTCGTTTTGATTTCCGCCGGAACCGCTTTGGGCTAAAGGGCGCATCGTTTGCACTTCAAACGGAGTGCCCTCCATGTAAATCGTCATCACACCTGATTTCGTTTCGCCAACAGCCTCTACTTCAGTGCCTTCGGCAAACCACTTCTCGTTTTGAAAACGCGGTGCATTCAGTAGTAAATATTTCTGATCACCAGAAACGATTACCCAGCCACCCGCCTCAACCGTCCTTTGCAGTCTCCCGCGGACAGCCGTCTCCTTTGCCAGAACCTGGGTCGCGAGCAGGGAGGCAAGCGCAACCGTGCCTAGTATTGCTATTAACTTTCGCATCGTTATGATTTTACCGTTCATTCTATCTCTCTTTCTTGATTGACAAACTGAGCGCCAGGTCACTCCTGCGCTTGCCCCATAGAACGAACGCGGCCGCTCGTTCTTGCTGCCGTTGAGAGTAAAAGCTCTAGCTTGCCCGCACCAAAAGCGGCTACCTAAACGCTACCACCCCACGCGGCCGCGGCGTTACCCGGATTGAATTAGTAACGCTCTCCAATTAATTCTTAGTTGCATTTTGGCTCTTCCATACTGTTTTGTTACGATTCATGCAATGCAGTCATTCAATACTAACAGCCCGGAATCCGATCAACTCAGCAAACCTTCGAGAGCGGTTGATGCAGGTCGAGCTGAAGACTTACCTCAAGGGAGCTCGAAAACAATAGACCTTCCCGGAGGGCGCGAGCTTGCGCTTTACAATGTCAACGGCGAATTCTATGCCACCGAGAATTTTTGTCCACACAAAGGAGCGCCCCTGGCCAATGGAATTCTCTGCGAACACTTAATCGAGTGTGGTTTGCATGGTTGGCAATTTGACGTGCGCACGGGAGACTGCCTTACCGTGAAGGAGAAGCTCGAGACTTACGAAGTCGTAGTCGAAGGAGGGTTGATTAAGGTTCTGGTATGAGAAGATTTTCCATACATCATTTTCCGTTTCTCATTTGCCATCGCCTCAGCCCGTCGTTTAGAAAGCGGACTTGTCCGCCTTGCGCGGCGGGGCACAAGTGCCCTATCTAAACGGCGAGTGGAGAGTTTTTTGCACGATGACAAATGAGAAATGGAAAATCTTCAGCCTGTTGCAACCAGGATTAAAGACGACAGGCACGAGTGAACGACGACCTACTCACCATCATTTCCGATAGCTTCGACCGGACAACACAGCAGAGCTTCCTCACAGGCTAGTCGCTCCTCCTCAGTTAGCGGTTGTTTGTAGACAAACGAATAGCTGTTGGCGTCAGAGCGGCGGAAGTTTTCCGGGGCTGTGTCGCGACACACATCACAGTCAATACACGAAGAATCGACGTAGTAAGCGCCCGGCACGTTTTCCTTCACACGATCGTTTCGATCAGGCATTAGCGATTTTAGATTTCAGATAATTTCAGATTTTGGATTGATTCTGGGTTAGCCTGAGCAGAGTAGATTTCCGAATCAGCAATCTCCAATCCGAAATCCAAAATCCCTAAGCGTGCGTCATCTCTTCCGGCTTTACATACTTATCAAACTCTTCGCCGCTCAGGAAACCCAGCGCGATAGCCGACTCGCGCAAGCTGATCCCTTTCTTGTGCGCATTCTTTGCCACCTGCGCCGCTTTGTCATAACCGATGTGTGGGTTCAGCGCGGTGACGAGCATCAGAGAACCGCGCAAATGTTCATCAATTTGTTCGCGATTCAGTTCAATTCCGGCGATACAATAGTCGACAAAACCGTGCGCAGCGTCGTGCAGCAAACGGATCGAGTGCAGGAAATTATGAATCATCACCGGCTTGTAGACGTTCAACTCGAAATTGCCCTGCGAGCCCGCAAAGGTCGTGGCCGCGTCATTGCCAAACACCTGCACGCACACCATCGTCATCGCCTCGCTCTGCGTGGGATTAACTTTACCCGGCATAATCGACGAGCCGGGCTCATTCTCGGGCAGGATCAATTCGCCCAATCCGCAACGCGGGCCGGAAGCCAGCCAGCGAATGTCGTTAGCGATCTTCATCAGCGAACTCGCGAGCGTCTTAAGGGCGCCGCTGGCAAAAATGATCTCGTCGTGGGCGGACAGCGCGGCAAACTTATTTGGATGCGATTTGAAAGGCAGGCCGGTTAGTTCGGCAATCTTCCTGGCGGCCCGCTCGCCAAACTCCGGATGAGAATTAAGTCCGGTGCCCACCGCCGTACCGCCAATAGCCAGATCGTAGAGACCGGGCTCTGCCAATTTTATGCGCTCGATGTCGCGTTCAACCAAACTGGCCCAACCAGACATTTCCTGGTCGACAGTTAATGGCGTTGCGTCTTGCAGATGCGTGCGACCAATCTTAACGACGTCTTTAAACTCCTCAGCCTTCGCGGCAATCGCGTCTTGGATTTTTTGAATTGCGGGAATGAGCTGGTGCAACTGCTCCGCGCCGGCGATATACATCGCGGTCGGAAACGTGTCGTTCGACGACTGCGACATGTTGACGTCATCGTTTGGATGAATTGGCTGCTTGCTGCCCAACACGCCGCCGGCAAGCTCAATCGCGCGATTAGAGATCACCTCGTTGGCGTTCATGTTGGTCTGGGTGCCGCTGCCCGTTTGCCAGACGCGCAAAGGAAAATGCTCGTCGAGTTTGCCTTCGATAACTTCGTCGCATGCTTGAACGATCAGCCTGGCCTTCGCGGGCGGAAGTTTGCCGAGCTCCTGGTTCACCAGCGCCGCGGCCTTTTTGAGAATGCCCAGCGCGCGAATCATCTCGCGCGGCATCTTGTCGTCCCCGATATTGAAGTGAAGCAAACTACGCTGAGTCTGCGCGCCCCAATACTTATCCGCCGGGACTTCAATCCCGCCCATCGAGTCGGTTTCTGAGCGAGTTAGTTGTTTCTGTTCAGTGACTTTTTGAGACATTGTCTGTTCGCCTTCTGCAACCGCCCTAGCGGTAGGACTAGCCTAATAATAGCACCTCACGGTTCGATTGAGGCTCTGACCCGCGTTAGCAGCCACTTGAGTTTAGGGTCGGTCTTTCAAGACCGGTGAAAGCATCATATGCGACCCGTCCAATCTCGCCTCCCGATGAAGGACAATCGTTCGAATGACTGTATACTTGAAGAGAACGCATAAGAACGAGCACGATCGCCGCCCAAGGTTTCTCAAAATCCTCGCTGGCCTAACCCCATAGTCTCTCAGACTCGCTCACTACGATCAGAGAGGCAAGCAAACTAAGGAGGCAACACTCATGAACAAGTTGAATCAAGGCAACAACCGCAGGGAGTTTCTAAAGAGAAGTGCCACCGCTGCCGCCGGACTAGGCTGTCTCAGTCTCGGATTAAAAGCGCAGCCCCCGCTGACTGTTCGTCCGGCCCAGGACAGCGCCGGGACACATAACATGTTGGTCGTGGGAGAGCAGACAGTCTTTCTCTCGCATCTGCCGATGTTCGATGGATTTAATGTGCGTAAGACCGACTTCATTTCTCCTCATCGTTACCAGGTAATTCTGGAGGCAACCTTCACCGACGGAAACAATAACCTTACTGAGGTTTACACAGCAGATCGTAAGAGTCATCCGACGGAGAAAATGTATACGATTAACCCGGCGCTTTTTGTCCTCCCTGATCTGGATCCGAAGGGCAAAGCCCTGCGGAGCTTTCGCGGCAACACGGTCTTTCGCGGTCATTTGGAGAGAGCGAACACGCCCATCTTCGGGTTCAATGAGCCCGAGCCCAACGAGCCGCCGGCGGAAGGCGTCTTTGATGTCAACGTCCGTAAGGTCGTTCATTTCCACAAGTTCGTTCCCGGGGCGGCAAAACCAAAGCAGCTCCAATACATTCTTTTTGGCAAAGGACAGGAGACTTTCCTGGCCCACTTCATCGCCCAGCCGCCGGACTTTGATCAGATCATTTCGGTTAAGGTCACCGACGGACAGATTAGCGACGACGAGTTGAGCAATGGGATCAAGGTGGACTTTTCCGGAACAGCAAACGCAGCCAAGTCAAGAATCAGGGAGATGCAGAAGGCTTCAGGAATGTTTCAGATACCCGGAAGTGGCAACTCCAAGCCTTTGCAAGTTGAGGCCGTGAAAGAGTTCTACTTTGAGGAAGGTGAGCTCAGAATACCGGCAACTTTCAATTCGACGGCGGAAGAAAAGAAATCTGGAATCCTGGAATAGAAGTTCTCCAGATCGCGATAAGACTCATGCGTTTCCGCGTTGGACGACGTGCGACAAGCCCATCTCGATGAGATCGGCTTCTACTGGTTTGCCTATTTCCCTTCGTTTACCGGCGAGCCCGATTCCTTCCAGGCTTTCCAGCCGCCGGCCATCGAATAGACATTCGTGTAGCCCATTTGTTGGAGGACGTCGGCGGCGAGGGCGGAGCGGAAGCCGCCGCCGCAGTAAAGAATCAACTCGGTGGATTTGTCGGGGACCTCGGCTTCAATATCGCGTTCGAGGATGCCTTTCCCGAGGTGTTCGGCGCCGGCGGCGTGAGCGGCTTCCCATTCGTTATCTTCCCGGACGTCAATTAGTCGGACGCCCTCGCTAGCCTTCATTCGTTCTCTTGTTTCGTCGACTGTAACTTCGCGGATGCGGGTCTTGGCGTCGTTGACGAGTTTGAGAAATCCTTCAGAGTGCTTCATGTCGTTGCGTCGCTCCAATTAGTTAGCCAGCGCCTCTTACAGAACCGTGAGCGGTAGCGACCGGGTCCAGGCACTCAACTTACCCACACTGTTTCTCCCACCCGAATCGTTGGGTGTTAGCATCCGGTCGCTACCGCTCCCGGTTCCGTATCGACCATTCTATCCCCCAATTGGATGAAATTGCGGCGAATGATTATAATGCCCGTCTTTCAGGAAAGCATGTAAGGCGCTAGGAGATGACATACTTTTGAGGAAGCTCGCTTTTGGTTCCTCATGACTCAGCACTCATTACTCATCACTGTCTTCAGGAGAGGAACTCGAACACATTGGCAGACGAAAAAGATCGTAAGCAAAACGGCGAACAGTTTGACGTAACGATTATTGGTAGCGGACCGGGCGGGTATGTTGCCGCGATACGCGCGGGCCAACTGGGCCTCAAGGTGGCCATGGTTGAAAAGGATACGCGTCTTGGAGGGACATGTACTTTGCGCGGGTGTATTCCGACCAAGCAGATGCTGATGTCCGCTCATGTTTACGAACAGATGCAACACGCCGCCGATTTCGGCGTGCAGGCTTCAGGAATTCAACTGGCTTTTGCCGACGTGCAGAAGCGCAAGGACAAAGTTGTATTGAAGAATACCAAGGGTATCGAATACCTGATGAAGAAAAACAAGGTGACGGTATTCAAAGGCACAGGAAAACTCGCGCTGCCCGGAAAGGTGGAAGTCACCGGCGCTGATGGCAAGAAGCAGACGATCGAAACCAAGAACATCATCATCGCGACCGGCTCGGTGGTGCGCCCCATTCCCGGTTTTGAAACCGATGGTGTGCACGTCGTAAACAGCGATCACATTCTGGAGTTGAAAGACGTTCCCAAGTCGCTGATTGTGATGGGCTGCGGAGCAGTCGGTGTCGAGTTTGCTTCCGTCTATTCGCGCTTCGGCGCCGAGACAACAGTCGTGGAGTTATTGCCCAGGCTAGTACCGCTGGAAGACGAAGAGGTTTCGAAGGAACTCGAAAAGAGTTTTCGCAAACGCGGTATTAAATCGCAGGTCGATACGAAGCTCGAAAAACTAGAGAAGACTGAAACAGGTGTACGCGTTACCGGCAAGACTGCGAAAGGCGAAACTGTCAGTATTGAAGCGGAGATGTTGCTGGTCGCAGTGGGCCGTATGCCTTTCACCGAAGGCCTGGGGCTCGAGGGCACGAAGATCAAAGTCGAAAAGGGATTTGTTCAGGTTGACGAGTTTCAGCAGACGGGCGAAAAGGGTGTTTACGCCATCGGCGATGTCGTGCCGACGCCTTTGCTTGCGCACCTGGCGTCCAAGGAAGGCATCGTCGCGGTGGAACACCTGGCCGGACAAAAAGATGTGCGTCCGATCAATCTTCGCCTGGTGCCAAACTGTACCTACTGCGATCCGGAAGTTGCATCAGTAGGACTGACCGAAGCCAAAGCGCGGGAACAGGGCTACGATGTGAAGATTGGCAAGTTTCCCTTCTCTGCGTCGGGAAAGGCGCGAATTCTTGGTGAGGAAGAAGGCTTCGTTAAGGTCGTCAGCGAAAGCAAGTATGATGAGATACTCGGCGTGCACATCATTGGGCCGCATGCGACGGAGTTAATCGCCGAAGCTTGCGTCGCGATGCAACTTGAATCAACTGCCGAAGAGCTGGGCCGGACGATGCACGCGCACCCGACAGTTTCCGAGGCGGTAATGGAAGCTGCGGAAGGCGTGCATGGACTGGCGGTGCATATTTAAGCCGGTCGGGAATTACGCCGAAGGCGTTTAAAGTTTAGCCCTGGGGTAACACCCCGGGGTGGGGATAAATTGGATCAACCAAATAAACCCGTAGCGAGTGAATTGAAGCAGCCTCCCGCAAGAACAGCGAACCGCGGGCGTGGTCCGCGCCGGCCGCGTTTCGAGATGCGCGTCAGCACGAAGTATGCGCCACGCAAGCCGAGCGAAGGTAAACCGCTGACCTGCACCACTGAGACCACGCTCAAGCCTGAGCAGATGTTCGAGCTGTATCGCTATCTGAAGATGACACGGCTCGTGGAAGAGCGGTTGGTCAATCTATATCGCCAGACCAAGATTGTCGGCGGCGTCTTCCGTTCGCTGGGCCAGGAGGCAACTGCCGTCGGCAGCGCCTACGCGTTGCGGCCACAGGATTTCGTTACCCCCTTGATTCGCGATCTCGGCGCGGTGCTGGTAAAGGGAATTCGCCCGCGCGAGATCTTTGCCCAGTATATGGCGAAAGCCTGGGGCCCCTCGGGCGGACGCGATCTGAATATTCATTTCGGCGACATGGCGAAAGGCTTCATTGGTCCTATTTCGCATCTCGGCGACATGATTCCCGTGATGACTGGCGTGCTGCTTGCCGCACGCATGCAGAAGAAACCGGTTGTCGCAATTGCTTACATAGGCGACGGCGGCATGAGTACCGGCGCGTTTCATGAGGGACTAAACTTCGCCGCCGTTCAGAAACTCCCGCTAATCGTCATCGCGGAATATAACCATTACGCCTACTCGACTCCGACGAACTTGCAGACGGCCGTAAGAGACCTGGCCGAGAAGGCCGCAGGCTACAGCATCCCCGCCTCGATTGTTGATGGCAACGATGTGGTGGCGTGTTATGAGGCAACAGCGCGTGCAGCGGATTATGCGCGCCGTGGCGGCGGCCCCGTCTTGATCGAAGCTAAAACTTACCGGCGCAAAGGCCACGCGGAACACGACGATCAACGCTACGTGCCCGCGGGCGAAATCGAGTGGTGGGAGAAACACAACGATCCGATTGATCGTTACGAAAGATATCTCAGGGAACGAGGGTTGGCAGATGTCGCGAAGCTGGATGAGATCACGGCCGCTGTGTTGCGCGAAATTGAAGAGGATTGCGCCTGGGCCGAGTCCTCTCCGATGCCTGAAGCGGAACAGGCCGCCTACAGAGTTTTCGACAACAATATTGTGCCGCCGGCATTGCGGCCCGAAGTTCTGAAAAACTAAAAAAAGTCTTTGGACTTTGGTCTTAGGTCTTTGAAGATGCAAAACCAAGGACCAAAAAGACCAAACGACCTGCAAAGTCAATGGCAACAGCGACAAAAAAAGAGCACAAGTCGGCACGGCCTGAGCGGGGTGGTCAGGCGACGCTCGTCGAGGCAATCCGCCAGGGCATCTGGGAAGAAATGGAGCGCGATCCGACCGTGTTTGTGATCGGCGAAGATGTCGGCGCTTATGGCGGCGCCTTTAAGGTTACCGACGGGCTCATCGATCAGTTTGGCAAAGGCCGCGTGATTGATACTCCCATCTCGGAGGCGGCGATCGTGGGCGCGGCGTGCGGCGCCGGACTGATGGGCATGAAGGCCGTGGCTGAGTTTCAGTTTATCGATTTCATCTCCGCCGGCTTCGATCTGCTGACCAACTATGCAGCCAAGTGCCGTTATCGTTGGGGCGCAAATATTCCGGCCGTCTTCCGTGGCCCTTGTGGTTCGGGGGTGCGTTCCGGTCCGTTTCATTCCCTCAACGCTGAGTCGTTTTTTCTAAACACCGCCGGGCTAAAGATTGTCGAGCCTTCGACCGCATACGATGCAAAGGGGCTCATCAAAGCAGCGATTCGCGATCCTGACCCGGTCCTGTATTTTGAGCACAAGAAACTTTATCGCCTGCCGCGTCTGCGTGAAGAGCTGCCGTCGGACGACTACATTGTCGAGATTGGCAAGGCCCGCACGGCACGCGCAGGGCGAGACCTTTCGATAATTACCTTCGGCGCCATGGTTTTGACCGCTCTGGATGCAGCCGAGGAACTGGAAAAAGAAGGCCTGGACGTTGAGGTCATTGATCTGCGCACGCTGGCGCCGCTCGATAAGCAGGCAATTCTCGCGAGCGTCAGGAAGACGAACCGGGCGATCGTGTTACACGAAGCTTCGCGTACTGGTGGCATTGGCGGTGAGATTGCTGCAACCATCGCGGAAGAAGCGTTTGAGTGGCTCGATGCGCCGGTTTTGCGCGTCGCGTCCATCGATACGCCGGTGCCCTATTCACCGCCGCTCGAGGATTATTATTTGCCGCAGACAAAGGATGTGTTGGACTCGGCGAGAAAACTCGCCGCTTATTGAGATTGGAAATCAAGAGGAGGAATCATGCCAAAATTTCTGATTGAGCGAGAGATTCCCGGAGCGGGAAGTTTGTCTCAACAAGAACTACAAAACATTTCGCAAACGTCCTGCGGCGTGTTGCAGAAGCTGGGCCCGCAGATTCAATGGCTGGAAAGTTACGTCACTGGCGACAAGATCTATTGCGTTTACATCGCGCCAAACGAAGAGATGATCCGCGAGCACGCCAGACAGGGTGGCTTTCCAGCGAATCGTGTTTCAGAAATCAAGTCGGTTATTGATCCGACAACTGCAGAGCAGCACTCAGCGGTCAGCAGTCGGCAATCAGCCACGGGCTGAGAAGCTACATCCGAAGTCAGGTTTTGGAGAATATATGAGTACCGAAGTTGTAATGCCACAGATGGGTGAATCCATCGCGGAGGGAACGATTACGAAGTGGCTGAAGCAAGTGGGCGACCGCGTTGAGCGTGACGAACCACTCTTTGAGATTTCTACGGACAAAGTTGACGCGGAGATTCCGTCGCCAGCCGCCGGCACCTTAACGGAGATCCGTTTCAAAGAAGGTGACACGGTTGAAATCAACACTACCGTCGCTGTTCTCGATGGAGAGCCGGCTTGTGCCGCAACCACGGCTGCGCCTCCCGCAAAAGCTGAGGCCGCATCCGAAAGTGCGAAAAAATCTGAAGCTCCACCTGAAGCTCAGCTAGCACAACAGAAACCGCAAGCAAAACCTGCTGAGACTGCGCCGCGACAGTCCCAGGTGGACGCATCCGCAGCAACCGGAGCTGAGGTCCAATCAGCAGACGAATCCCCTTCAGCTGAATCCCCAACTGACGAACCCAAAGCCACGACTGCCCTCCAACCTGCACCGGGGTCTCTGGAGTCGCGAAAATCTGTTGCCGAGCGTCCCGACGCCGGAGCGTCATCGACCGGGAATGGAGGCAGCGCGACAGCCACTGCCGACGAACTTCGTCGCACCAGGTCGAGCCCGCTCGTTCGCAAGATTGCCCAGGAGCACGGTGTTGACATTGGCCGGCTTGAGGGAACCGGTCTGAGCGGGCGAGTAACCAAAAACGACATTCTTAGTTTCATAGAATCGGGCAGTCCGGGCGCGGCTGGCGTTGGGACAAAGTCTCAAGCGGCGCAACCCGCCAGGCCAAGATCCAGTGACGCGATTCAGGAGGTTCCCGCCCCCGCGGTAAAACCAGCCGAGGGCGATCGCGTCGAGCAGATGACAGTGATGCGCAAGAAGATTGCCGAACACATGGTGCAGTCGCGACGCACTTCGGCACACGTCACCAC
>DASXQM010000144.1:0-10132 GCA_036507195.1 Pyrinomonadaceae bacterium
TACGGAACCAGGAGCGGGTAGCGACCGGGTCCAGTAACAATAAGCTCTTTTGTAATGGTCACGGACCAGGTCGCTACTCTCCCCGTTCCGTATTTGTCGACCCACGATGCCAGACTTTTTGCTTACGCCGCTTTGGCAGTCATTGTTTCAGCGGAAGCGAGATGCTGCGAAGCGCAAATACGGAACCAGCAGCGGTGGCGACCGGGTCCACCGCGGGACGCTCAGCATGGTGGGTCGACAAATACTGAACCAGGAGTGGTACCGCAGGTCACCCTACTTCTCCCCACTGGGTAAGGAGGAATAAAGAGTTGCTGCAGTTGTCATCGATTAAAAGAGAATAAAGTAAAGGGAAAGAAAAAGGGGTTGCAGATGAGAATCCTAAGGTTATTTGCTAATCGCACATACACCGGGCACCTATTACCAATTGTCGTCGTCGTCGCATATGTGGTTCTGATGACCGGCGCCGTTAGTGCGCAGACGATAGATCCCGATCTCAGGCCCGATCTTCAACGCGCGCTAGCGGCCCAGCCTGCCGCTTCTTCCGGCAAAGGTAGAATCAACGGCTATGTTCCAGCGCAAGCCGGAGTAATAAAAGCAGCTCGGCCTCCTTCATCCGCGAGCACGCGCAATGATGGAGTGTCCTCACCTTTCACGCCTCGTCCTTCCGTGTCCCTTAACCTGCCGGCGACGTCCTCAATTCCTCCGGGCACACCTTTAACTCAAATCCTGCATACGTCGCAGTTGAGTTTGAGTTCCTCGGCAGGGACTGACGAACAGTTTGTCGATCGCAATGGCGATCTCATCGCCGATGAGAGAACGACGTTTGATTCGGCGGGCGGCTCCTTCGATATTGCAGTGGGCCAATCCGGCGCGAGATACGAAGTTTACTCCGCTACCCTCAACCAAACGCTGGTGGGAGTGTTGGTGGTCGCCCTCGATACAAATGGCGACTACCGAATCGACAGTTCGACTACTTACAACCTGCGCACTGACTTTGCACTACGCTCGGCGGCGGCGGTTGTAACCGGCAGATCGAAAGCGGGACGCGAATTTGTAATCATCTCATCCAGCGGTTACTTCAATGAAGCTAACCCGAATGATCCGAATAATGAGCCTTCTCCCGGAGTAATATTGCTGGTACGCGATTTCAGCACCGGTGGTTTTGACACATCCCGATCGCGCGAGCTGGTCCGGGTCGGTGATAATCGTCTCTTCAACGCAAACGCGCTTGCCTTGCTGCCAAACAATGATCTGCTGATCGCCGATTTCCACTCCGATGAGCTGCGGATTATTTGCGACACAGACGGCGACGGCATGCCCGACACACTCTCCGCGACGCCTTACTACTCCTATCGCTTTTCCAACGATGCGCCTCTGGATGTCGCGGTTAATTTCCGCGGCGTGGTGTTTTCATATTCTGCCGGCAACGACACGGTCATGCTGGTGCTTTACGATGACAACGGGGATGGTCGTGCCGATCGAGACGAAGTCTGTGTCGAAGGTCTCTCCATCGACAACAATCTTTTTCTGCACGGGCTAACTGTCGACGGCCCGGGGAATGTTTACGTTATTGAAGATGCTTCGGGAGCGGCGGACGGTTCTGGCGGCAATGGTGGAACTCCGCGCATCGACGCCTTCCCTGACAGATTCCAGGATGGCTTTTTGAGCGACGGCTCAATCTTCGCCAACGCCGATGATTCAGTGAGCCTGGCATTGAGCGGGCTCGGGTTTGGCGCGTTGCCGCCGAACAAGATCGATGATTCACAGTTCTTTGTGACCCAGCACTACCGCGACTTTCTGAATCGTGAACCCGACGCAAGTGGACTCGCGTTTTGGGTGAATGAAATAACTTCCTGCGGAACTAACGCGCAATGCATTCAGGTGAAGCGTGTGAATGTTTCGGCGGCATTCTTCCTGTCAATCGAGTTTCAGGAAACTGGCTACCTCGTCTACAAATTTTACAAAGCAGCTTACGGCAACTTACCCGGCGCGCCGGTGCCGATAAGGTTAGATGAGTTTCTGCCTGACACGCAGCAGATCGGACAGGACGTCGTGGTGGGCGCCCCTAACTGGCAGGCAAAGCTCGAGGAGAATAAGAAGGCTTTCGCTGCGGCTTTTGTCACCCGCTCACGATTTACGTTGGCCTACGCAACCTCGTTAACGCCGACGCAGTTTGTTGATGCGCTCTATGCGAATGCCGGAGTGGCGTCACCCCCGTCAGCAGAGCGCAGCGCGGCCATTAATGAATTTGGCGGCGCCAGTAACACCTCTGACGCCGCTGCCCGAGGACGCGCATTGCGACGCGTAGCCGAGAACTCAACTCTCGGGCAGCAGGAACTCAACCGCGCCTTTGTGTTGATGCAATACTTTGGTTACTTGAGAAGAAATCCAAACGACGCGCCTGAGGCTGGACTAAACTTCGACGGTTACACCTTCTGGCTGAACAAACTGAATCAGTTCAACGGCAACTTCGTCGACGCTGAGATGGTCAAGGCGTTTATTACGTCCGGCGAGTACCGGCAAAGATTTGGATCCTGAGAAAATTAGCCGCGGATAGACGCGGATTCACGCCGATCAGAAGGCCGGGCAACAACCCAGGAAACGCATAGCCGCAGCCGTCTTCTACCTGGATTTCTTCGGTTTCAAATCCGTGCGCATCGGCGTTTATCCGCGGCTAATGTTCGGTTTGGGATCGACGCTCAGGCGGGGCAGGGCGCGGGATTGACCGTCAATTTCAGAAGTTGTTTCGCCGATTTGGTGCGCTCCCATCTTACGGTAAAAGCCTTCCGCGTTTGGGTCTGACAAAATCTCGACTTCGGAAATGCTTTGCCCGGCGGCGGTTTGCATGGCGTGGAGGAACAGTTCCTTTCCCACACCTGAGCCGATGTGAGCAGGCGCCACCCACAGGTGATCCAGCTCAGCCTTTTCTTTCCGGATAATCAGCGCGTAAAAGCCTACTAGATCTCCTTCGCGTTCAGCGACGTAGACTTGATTGGCGGCGACAAACTCCGGAGAGATGGTCAGGTCATCCTGCCAGTGCTTAATCCAATGTTCCGGATAGCCCCAATGTCGTTTGGCATCGTGAGCGATCGTAGTCAGCATGGGCGCGTCTTTGGTTGATGCTTTTCTAATTCTCAATGCTTTGCGTCGTCTCGCTTCCCGTTAACCGGTCCACTGGAGTTGAATATCAGAACCCAGAGCCAGCGACCGGCCGAGCACTCAATTTGAACTGATTAGTACGAATTGTAAGGGTCGCTCGCTACCAGCACCAAACGCGAGTTCCGGCTTTTCCCGGCCGGTTGGGAATCGGGCCCGGTCGCCGCCGCTCCCGGTTCTTATGACCTCGGGCCGGTCGCTACGGCTTACGGTTCTGATTGGCAATTATTGCCTTGCTCAGTTTCTGAACCAGCTCGCGAGCTTGAGCGGCAAACTCACCTTTAGGTTCCAGCCGCAGATACTCCTGGTAGGCGGCAAGTGCGCGCTCCTGCTGGTTTATTCGTAACAGGATATTCCCGGCAAGCAGGTGGGCTTCCGCAAAGTCCGGCTTCAATTGCAACGCACGACCGATGGCCTGACCCGACTTGGGAATGTTCTCGAGATCCCAATAGAGACGCGCCAGCGTAAAGTAGCCATGCCATGATTTATCGTCGAGCTTGAGCCCCTCCAGCAAAGTCTTTTCGGCCTCATCGTAGCGCTTTTGACGCCAGTAGACCTCGCCCAGGGAAAGAACCGCGGGGGCGCTGCCGGCCTTCAGCTCCACTGCCCGTTGAAAAGCAACTTCAGCTTTCTTCCATTCGCGCGCATCCATCAAAGCCGTACCCAGCAGGAGGTGCGCCTCATAAAACTTAGGATAAACCGCGATGGCTCTCTGCAAATGAGCAAATGATTCTTCGTAACTCTTCTTGCCCAGCGCTACGCGTCCGCGAACCAGTTCTTCGCGCGCCTCGGCCGGTGCTCGGGCGTCGATAACATCGATTAAAGCCAGCGCGCCTGAGTTCGCCTGGGACAGTTCGAAAATCATGAAAGCGCGAAACACGACTTGTAGATCGGCATCCTGTTGCGCCGGTCGAAAACCCGGAACATTAAGTATTACTTTGTAGTAACCGCGTTGAAGGTTTGAGAAGCGAAAGCGGCCCGTGGCGTCGGTATCGATTTGATCAACCAGGCCACCGCCAAATCTCTCCAGTCTGATCGGAACCCTGATTGCCGGCAGTCCAGTCTCAGCCATGCGCACCTGACCTACAACCTCAAACGAATTAGCCGAAGGAGCTGAGTAGGTGTCGCGCTCGCGCTGAGCAAGAAGGGGAGCGCTGATTACCAGCGCAAAGATGAAAGCCAGTGGGTAGCAACGAAGCCGTAGCACTTTGTTTGTCCAAAAATCTGAAGCAAATCTTGGTTGGCAAATACAGGCTATTGCAAAAACCTGACTGCGGCAAAACTAAGCCGGGCGGATCCTGAGTCCGCCCGGCGAAGTTGGTTTTCCAGCGAGCTACGTCAGTGGGTGTATTTCAAGCCAAACTGAATCAGCCGCGCCGGAACTCTGGTTTCCGTAATCTGGGTAAACGTCGCCGGTGTGGCGATGTTAACCGATGACGGAGTACCAAAGATCGGGTGGTTGAACAGGTTGAAGACGTCAGTGCGAAACTGGAAGTTATGCGATTCGCCCAAGGTGAACGCCTTCTGCAGCGAGATATCCCAGTTTTGCTGGTAAGGTGAGCGCCAGGCGTTGCGAGGCGCGGTGCCCCAACCCGTGATAGATGCTCCGGCGCTATTCGGAAGGTTGGGCGCCGTACCGAAGCATGCCAGTCTAAGGTAATGATCGAGCCGCTCCTGCACAGTACCGTGGGTGTAAGCCTCCGGGATACTGCCACAGAGGAATTGAGCCGTGCCGCCGGCGGTGCCAAACAGGCCGCCGCTGGTACTATCGGTCACCGAGAAGGGCAAACCCTTTTGGTAGGTGACGATCCCGCTTATAGTCCAACCCCTCAAAACTGGATTGTCCATGAAGCTGTTCTTCACCACTGGAATATCGTAAGCGTAACTTATAACGAGGCGATGCGGTCGATCAAAATCGCCACGCGCTTTATTCTGCGCCGGGTTGGACTGATCGTTATAGATGTTGCCACCATTCTGGCCAGCGCGAGTTGCGTTCAACTCGTCCGTGCTCAACGAACCGCTGACGTTGTCTTCGGTCTTTGAGTAGGTGTAAGCACCCTGGAAATAGAGACCGCGATGCAGCCGCCGCGATAATGTGGTTTGCCAGGAACTGTAGTTAGCGAATCCGATGTTACCGGAGTAGCGTGATCCCCGCTTTCGCGAGAGACCCACTATCTGGTGACGCAGTTCCTCGTTGGTTACGGTGTTGGTCGTAATAGTGTAGGCAACGCCATTCATGTCACGAACAACGATTGGGCTTGAGGGGCTGGCCAACTTGGCAATATACGGATCCCAGATGCCGATGCCGCCAAGGAAGTGTGAGCCGACGTAGCCCGTCTCAAGTGCCCAGCCACCCTTCAGTTGACGCTGGACGGTGAAGTTCCATTGTTGCGTGTACGGCGTGAAGGCATCACGTGGCGCAGTCGTAAACGACGCCAGATTGATGGAGCAGTTTGTAGCCGTGCCGCCGTAGTTGAGACATCGCTGTCCCGCTGCGTTGACGAAAATAGGAGCTACTCCAGGATCGTTGATGTCCAGGGGCCCGGATCCGCTGATACGTCGTAGTCCGGCGAAGAACGTTGCCGTGGGAATAAACGCGGTGGCAACGATAGACGGTGGTGGCTGACCGGCGAGCGGATTGGCCAGTTGCAGGGTAGTCGGGACCGCGCGACTCTCAAGTGGCTGCACCGTGAACGGAGCTGCCAGTGAGTTCTGCAGGATGTTCTGGTTGGAGAGGCGCTGGTAGTAAATACCATAGCCGCCGCGCAGAACTGTAGTCTGATCGCCCTTGATGTCCCATGCAAACCCTACGCGCGGCGCGAAGTTGTTATCGTCGCGGCATCGTTCAAGCGCACAGTCACGAACGCCGGGGGTGCCCTTGAATCCGCCCAGGTCGACCTTTTCGGGAAACAGGAACGGGTTCAAACCGCGCGCGGCCAATGACGGATCAAAAATACCGGCACGGTTGAGTTTGTCATGGCCGAAGCTCATGGCTTCCCAGCGGAGGCCGACGTTGAACGTCATTCGCGACGTGTAGCGGTAATCGTCCTGAATGAACGCCGCATAGTCAGTGGCTACGAAGTTTCGCGCCGGATCACCAAAAGCTGATTGCAGTGCCGTGGGAGCACCTCGCAGGAAGTTCTGAAATGCCGAGAAGGCGTTGCCCGTTCCCGAGGTGCTGCCGAACGTAAGCGAACCGCGAACGGCAAAATTGTTGAAGCGATTCAACTGATATTGAACGGCTTCCCCACCCATTCGCAAGCTGTGTTTGCCGGTAATCATCGAAAATGTCTCGACGATGTTATATGTATTCGAGATAGTCCCACGATCGTCATTGACGCCGGTCCCTAACGAGAATAGGCCCGTAATTCCGACCCGATAAAGTCCGGTGAACTGCCCGTTGGGCTGGGCGCCAACTTCGCTCGCCAGGTGCGTATCGGTGGGAATGTTGCCAAACAGGAATCGGCTGTAACCCAGTCGCAGCTCATTGATCTTCGTTGGGCTAAACAGGTGAGTTTCAGTTATTGCCAGGTACCGATTCCACTGGAAGTCGTTGCGTGGATTCGCCAAGCTGGTGTCAGTGCCGTAAGGCTTAAGTACGGAACCCTCATCCCAGAACCAGGTCCCGGTGATTTTGTCTTTATCGCCGCGGAAGCTGCGATCGTAACTGACGGTATACTGGTTATCTCTGATTGGCGCGATGGCTGAGAATGAGCAGCGGAACGTGCCGACTGCCCCACCCGTCACGCCCCCGCAGCCACTCTGGCCGACGCGTGGCACCAGATACTGGCCGCCGAAGCGAGTGTCTGTGAGGTTAAGAATTTTCACGGCGACCGGATCTATCTGGGCCGGCGTCAGGCCGAATGCCGGAGCCAGAAGAGCAGCAGATGTAGTGCCGTCGGCGGCGGTTGGGAAAGCCTGCACGGTCGGTGCTGTGCTCGAGCCATTCGGGTCGATGCCATTGCGCGCGCGCACGCCCTGGTAGTTAAAGAACCAGAAACCGCCGACTGCGGGAATTGGGCCGCTGGCGCTGCCACCGAAAACGTTCTGCAACAAACGGCCGCGCTTCGTGCCATTCTTGTTAAAGAACCACTCGTTGGCGTTGAGATAGTCGTTGCGGTGCGACCAGTAAAGGTCCCAATGAAAATCTTTCGAGCCGGTCTTGGTTACCAGACCCAACGAGCCGCCACCCTTGCTACCCTGAGTTGCGTCGTACAGTGACGTGGCGACCTTCATTTCCTGAAGGGTGTTGGGATTTGGCAAGGGCACCGTGTCGAAGTGGGCGAGATTAAAATCATTCACGTTGATGCCGTTTAGCGTAACGCTATTATTGCTCGTGCGCTGCCCGTTTACGCTTACGTCCGCGGTTCCGCGTCCCGCTGTTCTCACATCCGTCGGTTCCCCGGAAACCCCTGAAGAAAGAGAGAGCAGGAACAGGAAGTTGGGCGAGGCCAAAGGCAAAGTGTTGAGAGTCTGAGAGTCGAGTGCCTGACCGGTCTGAGCGCTTGATGGATTGATCAGCGACGGCGCGGCTTCGACGTTTACTGTTTCCTGAATTCTTCCAACCTCAAGACTCACGTCCTGGCGCGTTGTTTCAGTAATGCGCACCTGGACGCCGGCGACTACCGCTTTTTTGAAGTTAGCGGAGGTTACCTCGAGGCGATAGTTGCCCGGGGGTAACAACGTAGCGGTAAAGCTACCGTCATCTTCTGAGGTCACACTGCGAACAGAACGGCCAGTGGCCTCGCTGATCACGTCAACCGTGGCGCCTTTAACAATGGCGCCACCCTGGTCCGTCACAACACCTGTGATACCTCCTGTTTGGGTGCCTTGCGGATAGGCCGATGCCACAAAAAGAAAGCTCAGGATTAACCCGCTTGCCAGCAAGCGCAAAACGCTTCGCATAACAGCTCCTCCTTCTTCTTACGAAAATAACCCTTTTAGGAAACGACGCCTATTGATTGGCGCTTGGAAAAGACCCGGTCCCACGGTTCGACGGGAAAGAACACGGATATTGCGTGAAAACGAGGCAAGCAACATTCCAACCAGTACGGATAAATCTTATCTGGAAAAACCTGCCATTTTAGCGAGTTCGAAAAGAAGGCTGCGGACACTCTTTCTCAAATCATGGAGTTTTTGGGTTTTTGTTCAAATTCTTGGATTCCCATGCGCGTCGATGCGGAATCAGCCAGGAACTGGAGAGCGATAAACGGATCGCGCGCTGCGGCTTCACGCCTGGTTCAAATCGTGAATATAAGGCGTTAGAACTGATGAGCGGCGGAATCCAATGTGAAGATTTATTGGGCGGCGGACCTTGCAGGATGAACCCCGAGTCCATTGTTACGATGGCCTCGGAACGTGCTCAGGAAGAAGCTGCTTCGCTTGCTTCCACCGGCGCTGCCTCATCGTGATGCTCGGTGGTGTAGAGACGCAGAATGTCCTGTCCCTGCCGCGATCGCGGATCGATGGTTCTGATGTGTTTACGACCCTGCATCTCCCAAATCGCGGTCACCACTCCGTCCTTCTCCACCGCGTGATAGGAGATGTCTTCAGTCGGGGCTGCAGCCACCGGATTCTCGCTTGTTGTATCAGGCGCGCCGGCAACGGACGCGTTCTCATTTTCAGACATTTTTACAGTATTACTCCTCTCAGAACTTCTCGGCTTGTCTTGTTGGTTTAAGGAATTGTTGCACAGGGCCCGCGTAAGTGTCTACCAGACAGGTCAAAGAATTGCGTCCGGACAACCCTGGGCAACGCCGCTGCCCGCAGGGGTGGCGGCAACTGGTTCAGCTTCCCCTGGCCCTGCCAAGTGCAATCTCCACTGCCTTGCGAGGAGCAACAACCCCCCAGCCTTGTCTTTCCACTTCAATGCCCGGCACTCGCTCGGCTGTGTCGATCAGGATGCGTTTCACTTGCTGCGGAGTTAAAGCGGGGTTCGCCTCGAGCATGCAGGCGGCGATTGAGGCAACAATAGGAGAGGCGAAAGAGGTTCCGTCGACATACTTGTAGTGCCGGCTAATCACATTGCCTTCACGCAGCTTTATCGTTATCAACTGTCTTAACAAGGGAACGGGCAGATCGCGTGCTTCGTCAAAGTCTTTGTCCACACCCGCACGCGAATCAATGATGGCTCGCAAGTCGTCGTCAGTCGCGGCATCAAGTTCGGAACAAAGCTCAGCTTCGTCCGCGGTCGGCGTGGCTGGAAGAATTGGCGCCGCCACCCAAATACCGGGGGCGATAATCTCTGGTTTCTGCAGGCCATCAATAGTTGGTCCATATGATGAGCGGTACATGCCGCGCCTGGCTCGATCGAGCGAGTTTTGATCGTCAAGCCCACCGACGGAAATCGCCGATGGCGAACCAGCCGGCGGCAGAACTGGATGGCCCGGAGCCATTCCTGCATTGCCGACGGCGCAAACCACGATCAACCCTTCGCGCACCGCGCGCTCAACCATCTGGCACAAAGAACTATCCAGGTACGACTGCTCGAAGTCGCCGCCGGCGGAAATGTTGACAATGCGGATGTCGTATTTCTTCCTGTTGTCCAAGACCCATTCGAGTCCGCTTCCGATCTGCTCGTCGGGAATGTGTCCGGTGCGACCTACCTTTACCAGCGCGACTTTGGCATCAGGTGCGATGCCGCGATAAAACCCAGCGGACAAATGACCATTTCCAGCCGCCACCACCGACGTCATCATTCCGTGCCAGCTCGCGACGTCAGTTGTCTCTAGCGAAGTGAGATCGTCCTCGGCGTCAAAGATGCTGTGGTACGCAACGATCCGATTTTCAGGTTTTGTTAGGTCGTCATGAGAGTAGAAACCGGAGTCGAGGAAAGCGATAGTCACGCCGCGTCCGGTGAACCGCTCGTCGGCATTCATTCGGAGTGGCGTAGGCAGAACGTGATCCGTCTGTTCAAAAACAACATTGTGTGAATCGACTTGCGCTTTGGCCCGGCTGAAAAGCTCGACGCAGTTAG
>DASXQM010000145.1:0-11314 GCA_036507195.1 Pyrinomonadaceae bacterium
CGCTCAACTACAGAACCGTGAGCGGTAGTGACTGGGCGCCCCACTCAGCCTGCCGACTCGCTCAAAGAAGTTATGACTGAACAGGACTTAGTCAACGCCGTTGCCTCTGTTTGTATGACCAAGGCGAAGCTCGACCTTGGCTAAAGCGATAAGGTTGAGTGTAGCATCCGGTCGCTACCGCTCACGGTTCTGTAGTTGAGCGCCGTTATGACTGAACAGGGCTTAATCAACCCCGTAGCCTATGTTTGTATGACCAAGGCGAAGCTTGACCTTGACTAAAGCGGTGTTGAGCGTAGCATCCAGTCGCTACCAAGGCGAAGCTTGACCTTGGCTAAAGCGGTAAGGTTGAGCGTAGCATCCGATCGCTACCGCTCACGGTTCTGTAGTTAAGCGCCGTCTTGCGAAGTGGACTGCCAGCGTGCGGTGCTGACAGTTCGTGGTTGGAAGCTAGACCCGAACGGATCCGGGCGACGATGGGTCCACACATTTACATCAGTACCAATTGTGATCAGTTGTCAAAAAGGTCAGCGGTTTTCCGTTTTACACCAGTATTCACCCAAACTCCAGGCAGCCTTCTCGCCAAATGATTGATCCTGTTCGACAAACGTTGGGACAGCACTAACGCAAAATCTGTTCTATCGCTACCGCGCCATCCTCCTCATCCTTTCCTCTTTGCTTCTTCCCCCCTTCTTGATCATGGCCCGCCAGCAACAGATAAGAGTACAAGGCCAGTCCTGTTATCGCCCCAATACTAAACTTGATCGCCGGACGAATCGGCGCGGGCGAAATGAATCCTTCGATAATGCCGGCCACCACAAGCAGCACCGCTACTCCCATCATCAAACGAATTGCGTCTTTACCACGACTCTTAAGCGCATCAGCACGCGACAGATCGCCAGGCATGAGCAAAGCGCTTCCTATTAGCAGGCCGGCGCCACCCGCAATAAAGATGCACGAAAGCTCAATTACTCCGTGACCGACCATGAAGGTGAGCAGTTCGTTGCCATAGCCGGACCGGTAGGTGAGGGCGAGCACCGCGGCATTGACAGCTCCGTTAAAGGCCAGCGCGTACAATGTGCCGACGCCCAACAGGGCCCCGTACGCAAACGTCATGATGGTGACCTTAACGTTGTTTGTCATTATCTCACTGGCGCCGACCTGATTGGCTTCGTTCAGATCTTCCCACCAGTGAACTTTGTTCTCTATGTAGAGTTCGCGAAACGCAGGTGGCACACCTACCAGCTCCGAAAACTCCGGGTCATATTTGGTTCCCAAAAACCCGATGACGGAGAACAATGCAAACACGCTGAAGGAAACTGTTGTGTAGGCCCACGTGCGGCGGAATGTTTGCGGAAAGTCATGCGCAAAAAAGTGCCTGATGCGCGAGCCACCCTGGGCATCAGCTTGATAAATGCGGCCGTGTGCGCGAATGACGAGGCTGTTGAGATAATTGATGAGACGAGGATCGCGCGACTCGGCGCGAGCGATAGCCAGATCGGAGGCGGTGCGGCGATAAATCCGCCCCAGCTCGCGTACCTCTTCGCGATGCAACCGGCGCAACGACGTGCTATCCAGCAACTTCAGCAAATCTTCCAGACGTTGCCAGGCAGTTTTATGTTTTTCGATGAAACGATCGTTAGACATAAATCAGTAAGCAGTAAGCAGTAGGCAGTAAGCAGTAGGCAGTGCTAGTCTTCGTCTCATCTGATACCAGGCAACGGGCAGGCTTTCGAATGTTTTTGCGACCTGCCTACTGCCTTCTGCTTACTGCCTACTGATGCGAAGCATTGTTGAGTGTGTACCAAACTTCAGCGAAGGCCGCAAGACTGAAACTGTCGAGCGATTAGCGCGGGCCATCTCGTCAGTATCTACAGCCTGCGTTCTCGATAGCCACATCGATCCGGATCATAACCGCTCGGTCATCACGTTTGTAGCCGCGCCGGAGATGATTGTCGAAGCCGCGCTCCGGGCAGTTGGGCTCGCAGCAGAGCTAATCGACATTCGTCAGCATACAGGCGTGCATCCCCGCCTGGGCGCCACTGACGTGCTGCCCTTCGTCCCGATCAACGGCGTTACGATGGAAGATTGTGTGGCGCTGGCGCACCAGGCAGGCGAGCGCATCACGCGTGAGCTTTCGATCCCCGTCTTTTTCTATGAACGCGCGGCGCTGAAACCTGATCGTGTCAACCTGGAGGACGTAAGACGCGGTACGTTGGAGTTGTTGCGCGAACAGATTGGCATAGATCCTCATCGTGCGCCTGACCTGGGACCATTTCGAGTACATGAAACCGCAGGTGCCATCGCAATTGGCGCGCGGCCGTTTTTGATTGCCTTCAACATCAACCTGCGCACAACCGACATTTCGATCGCGAGAAGGATCGCGCGCGCCGTGAGGGCGCGCAGTGGTGGCCTTCCCTTTGTGAAGGCCCTCGGGTTTGAGTTGAGCACTCGTGGAGTGGTCCAAGTGTCGATGAACATTGTGAACTACGAAGTGACGGGCATCACTGAGGCTTACGAAGCTGTGCGAAGGGAGGCTGAACAAGCAGGCGTAGAGATTTTGAGCACAGAAATCGTTGGGCTGGTTCCTGAAAAAGCCCTGGACAAATCCGCGGAGTATTTTCAAAAGCTGGAGAATTTTTCAGACGATAAGATTTTCGAGCATCGCTTGCGGGTATGCACCCAAGTTGCAGATATCTAAAAGATATGACTTATCGCGGCTCTGCCGCCGCACAGTGCGGTAAGGCTCTGCCTTACCGTTGAATCTCTTCAGTTTATTGGAGGCTATGCCTCCACTTCATTGAGGCGCAGCCTCAAAAGAAAAATGTGAACCTCGGAAAGGCATAGCCTTTCCGCACTGTGCGGCGGCAAAGCCGCATTGGTGAATTGAGCGACGCCACCGCACATCAGACGGCACAGGCGTTCAGAAAAGAGCGGGGGCAAGCCCACCTTCCTTACCTGAGAGGTGGTCCGGTTGAATTTGAAATCTATGATCCCAGCTTGATCAATGCTTCGCGCAAACGCGCATGTTTCTGCATAAGTTGCAGATAGCTGCTCTCATCAGTACCTGCTTTTGCACGAATGACTCGAACCAAGCCTTGCTTCTCCTTGTCTCTCCATCGGTGCAAATCTTCAACCAGATATAAGGTTACGGCGAAGTCTCTTAAGGGCATGAGTTCTGCTTCTCGCCAATCTCCAGCACTTAAGCCAAGGACTCGGTTTAGTTTCTTAACCGCCGCCGCGCGAAATCTCTCTGCCTTGCCTCCAAATTCTGAACCCATTCGTTCTGCGACTGCGAGGCCAATGTTTCGCATGCTGAACCGATCCCAATCGCCCACCTTTAATTCATCAGGGGACTTGTCAGGCGATTTGTGGGAGGTTTTATTGAGTTCGAAAATCATCGGCGCGGCGGCGAGTTTGCGAAGCGTCTTTGCAGACGTGCGGTGGTTAGCTCGAGAGGCAATCTTTTTCTCCTCATTCACAACGAGCTTCATCACGTCAGGGTTGGTGGGGCGAAACCCCAGCTTGCGATAAAACCAGAATGCCCCGGACTCGATGCCTTCCTCGTTTTCATGACCGATTTGATAGGGGTCAATTGAAAAAGCCGTGACACCCAACAAATGACGAAAGATGTTCAGAACGCGCGCATAGAGCCAGGCAGTTTCACCGTCGCGAAACGTGTAGTAGAGATTAAACCCGCTTTCCATCCGTTCAAAAAGCGAGATGCCCTCGAAGTAGCCAACCGGCACGCCATTTTTGCAGATCATTGCCGCATGGTAGGCACGCAACGGAAGGCGTGGACCAGGCGGCAATCCCACAATAAAAACATCGACGCCGCGTCCGAGATCTGTTTTGAGAACTCTTCCGGGGTCGCCGTGGGTAAACCCATACAACTCCCGATAACGTACGGTGGAAGCTGCGCGCGTCAGGTCCAGGATCGCTGCGCCCTGTTTCGACGAAACCCGTTTCAGCGTAGTTGGAGGATTTTCCAGTTCACGCTCCAGTGAAACATCTCTTCTTTGGATAAGCGGGCCGCGGTGGTAAAAGACTTTTGTCCCTTTTGATAATGCGAGGCGCATCCCTGTACGAGTGGCGCGATACGCCGGCCTCCAGCGCACATAAAGCTTCTGCGAGTTGTAAAGCTCGGCCTTTTCCTTCTCTGGTTTTGGCAGGGACTCGAATCGCTGAATGAGCCAGGCGAGATCTCTGGCTGAACGATGTTCTCCTGAGGTGGCAGTCGCCGAGCGCAGCCATACCTGATAAGGAACGTTCGCTTCGACAAAACCGTCCTCCTCGAGCAGCGGTATGAATCTGGGCCAGGTTTCCGCCAGGCGGTTTTCGTCCTCGAACCAATCCCAATCGAGCGCCACGGGCCCCTGCTGACGGTGGAGTTTTACTAACCAGCGAACGGTGTAATAACTAAACGTATCGGTGACTGAAGTTCCTGCGATTCCAGAAACTTCAGGGTGACCCAACAGACTCAAGTCCATGCCGCGCGCATCGAGTTGTTTGACTCTTAGCGCGAACGCGGAAAGCTCTCGGTCCGCGATGCGCAGAGCGCGGTTGCTTTGTGGATAGGCCCGCACGAACAGAAGTAATTCGTGATACTGAAGTAAGGCTTCGGCGGCGGTTAATCGTAGTTGAGACAGCTTGGAAAGGCGTTGCTCAAGGTTAAGATGTTCGCCGGAACCAAAACGACTTTTCAATTCATTGAGCTGGTCTAGCAGGCGATTGATGGAATTTCGTGGCAAGTGTTGTAGACCCAATCAGGGAGGCGTTCACTCACAGATTCTTTCGCATAAACGTGGCAATCTTCCAGGCATCGATAGCTTTCCAGGGCAGCGACGCCATCGTGTAATGCCCGCACGATAACCAGACCACATCGAGCGGCAAATTGTGGCGCTTCGCTTCGGCGATCGTTTCCTGCGTGAGATCGAGCGGAAAGGTCAGATCGTACCGTGCAGCAATAAATCGCATGGGACGCTGGCCAAATTGCGACACGCGAGAGATAAAAGGCACGGGGCTGATCGGCGTCCAATACTCCCGCAGTTCGTCCAAAGTTAAATGGTCGGCAAACCCTTCGCGCAGGTGGCGGGTGGACAATCCACGCCAGGCCACATCAGCCACATAACCAGAAACGTGATTGAACGTGCCGGCGTTGATGTCCGGCTCGTGGGCGAAGGCCAGGAACGCAATGCACGATCCCACACTGGTACCCAGGATTCCAATTCGTTCGTAACCCTGGTTCTTTAGCCATCTCACCGCGGCCCTTGTATCCAGGACCGCTTGTCGCATCGACTGAATAGTGCGCCCCACGTTTGTGCTAACCAGATGGTCGGCGCGCTGGAGTTCCGGAGGCCGGCGCGCTTCATGATAGGGAAGTGTCAAACGCAGCGCCGACATCCCGATGAAATTGAAAATCCGGCATGCCTCAACATGACTCTCCGGTTGCGCATTCCACTGTGGCAGCACAACCACGGCTGAACGAGGATGCCTCGCGCGGTTCGCCTTTACCGGAAAGTAGCGGGCGCGCGCTAAGTTGTTTTCAACGGCAGGCGTGTAAATCGCGCTGGTCCAGGTTAATTGATCGCCCTGAAGTTGAAAGTCGTGGATTTCAGGGAGTGCATAGAAATCCCCACTGCGCACCATGGCCTGTTCGGTATGCAGACGCAATACGTGCCGCGGGTCGTCCCCGTTCACGTGATCGCTAATAAACTCCAGGCCCCAGTCGAAGGGCCGCACCAGGCGATTGTCATCTCGCTCGTGATGTGCGCGCTCGCGCCCGTGCATGAATGCTTTCCACAAACCGATTTCACCTCGTAAATAGAGAGATCGCATCCTAAAGGCAGTGCCGGAGGAGAATCAAGCGGGGAGCTACGACCAAAAAAGACGAGCCGCCCAAAAGCGGCCCGCCGAGAACACTAACGTTTAGTTAGTAAGGGTTTATTGAATGTTCGCCGTGTAGATGTTATAGCGTCCACCGCTGGAAGTTTCCGGATTGCTGAGGCGGTGATCCGAGAAGAACGGCCAGACGGCCGAGCTGAAAGGCGTGGACGATGAATAGTCGCCCGGCCCGTTCGGGTTGCCGTCAAAGTTTGACTGAGCGGAGGTAATACGGATGTTGGCCGCCCAGGTCGCTCCGTTATCGGTGCTCTGCGTCGCATAGACGTACGCAAGGCAGTCGCCCGGATCATCGCGGCGGTCGTAGAAGCTAACGGTGATCTTGTCGCCGCCTGCGCCGTTAGATTCTACACTGAGCGTGGGATGAAATTGATCTGAGGACGTGTTGTCGTCGTTTATGACGACCGGTGTTGACCAGGTTGTGCCGCCATTCGTTGATTTTGTGAGCAGAATGTCGAACCCATGATTGTTTTGACCGCCCGACACCGGATCCGCGTAAACCAAATATAGCGTTCCGCTCGGACCAACTTTCAACGCATGAGCCGGGCCTTGCGAACGTCCACCGACACAGCCAATGTCAGCGCCAAATCCGGCATGTGTAGTTGCGGCTGCCCGGTCCGTGCCCCACGTCGCGCCGCCGTCCGTGCTTTTGTCTACATGGATAATGTTCCTGGCATAATCGTGCCAGGAATCGTAGACAACGCCCGTGGCTTGGTCGACGGCTGGATAAGCGCCGATGACGCGTTCGAATTTCGATGTGCCGTCATTGACCTTGATCGGCGCGGTCCACGTTGTGCCGCCATTCGAAGAGTAAGAAATGTAGAGAAGCTGGTTATTGCCCGAGTTGCGATCCCACGAGACGTAGATGCGATTCGCAAATGCGCTATTACTGCGGTCGACCGCCAGATAGTATTTGTCGTCGAAGAATCGGTTTCTGTTGAATGTAACGGCGACCGGCGTTCCCCATGTAGTACCGTTCGTGGACTTACTCACCGCAATAGAGTTCGGGTAATTGCTGCTCAATGGCGCGCCGCCGAATGAGAAATAGAAGTTACCGTTCTTGTCAAAGTCGACCGCAGGATCAAAAGTGATACCGAAGGTGTTGCCACCCCACGTGCGGGAAATGGCTGTACCGGCAAAAGTCGCTCCACCATCGATCGAGGCATACGCCTTAACCGCGCAATCGCCAAAAGTTCCCGTTGGTGCGGTCGTCACACAATTCCCCGGGTAGATGTGGTTCGATGCGCCCACCAGGATGCCGCCAGTTCCAGTTGCGCCGGTCTCACCTTCATATGAGTCTGCACTATCTGAAACGTCCCGATCCGGGCCAGACGATATCAGCAAGGCCGCGAGGTCAGCCGGGTTGTAAGCTGCAAATCCGAGGTCGGGTACTAAGGGACCGGGAACAGCGGATTCGCCCGGACCCTCTTCGAAAATCGCGTGCCCATTGTCTAAGGCCCTCTCGGACACATGCACGAGGATTGGTCGGGTGAGAAATTGAGGCGGCCCTGGATCCGGATTTTGGCTATGCACCAATGCCGGAAGAGCCGCTGAGATGCTCAAGGTGACTAACAGAAGCAAACCAAAGACTTTTTTCATGTTTCCTCCAAAAGGGGTTCGAACGTTATTGAGTAAGGAATTGTCCACTATCACGAGGGACATCCGCAGTTGCACACAAAACTAATCAACTCTCCCCCATTAGGAGGGTGGAATGGCTCGGTTTACAGGGAGAGGGGCGGGAGTATATGCTCAGGAAACTTTAGTAAGCAAGCTTCAAAACAATTTGCATTCCAACAGCCGAATTCCTGCACAGCCAGGGTATAGGACCCAAAAGTAGGGACGCCTGCCGTCCCCTAGTGGTCTATTACAGCCTTCCACCTTTGGAAAAAAAACAAGCTCAGGGCGCCCCGGTGTGTTGAGCTCGGGCAGTATAGTACTTTTCAACGGAGAGCGATAGGAGACAAGGGCTATTCGCAGGACCCGAAAAGTCGGCGAATCATTTGCGGCAACAGCAAGGAAGTTTTCACAATGGAGCCGGTTGTGAAGTGCGAGGCAAGCCCGGCAAAAAGCTTCGCAGCTTTTGGACTGTAATTAAACCACCAAAGATCGGGCAGGAATGAAATACGGTTGACGTGAATATGTTGCGGGTGGACCAGCTCCAGCAATCCCATGCGTCCGTGAGTTCTGCCGTAGCCGCTCTCTTTCACGCCACCCCATGGTGTCTGTGCGATGCCGTGAGTGTAAACGACTTCGTTGACCATCACCGTTCCCGCTTCAATCTGTTCCGCAATTCGTTGCCCTCTGCGGATGTCTTTTGTCCAGACACTGGCAGTCAAACCATAAACGCTGTCATTTGCCAGCTTGACGGCTTCTTCTTCCGTCTTGAATGTCATCACCGGTAGTACGGGACCAAAAGTCTCGTCACGCATTATGGTCATGTGGTGATCGACATTAGTGAGCACTGTGGGTTCGTAGAAGAAACCATCAGGATTCGCTCCGCGCTGGCCGCCGCTGAGCACTTTGGCGCCGCGCTGTTTGGCATCATTCACGTGATCGACCACGATTTGGAGTTGACGTTCATTCGACATTGCACCGATGTCGACGGCGTCTTCATTTCCCTGTCCCTGTTTGAGTTTGCGTGTTTCCGCAACCACCAGCTCAATAAACCGAGGCGCGATCGACTCCTGCACGTAGCAGCGCTCAACAGAGGCGCAAGCCTGTCCGGCGTTAGCAAACGCGCCCCACACGGCGCCGCGCGCAGCGTTCGCAATATCCGCATCTTCGAGAACGATCATCGGATCCTTGCCGCCAAGCTCGAGAACAACGGGAGTCAGATATTTGGCGGCGGCTTCCGCAACACGTTTGCCGGTGGCAACGCTGCCGGTGAACATTATCTTGTCAACGCGGGCATCAACGAGCGAAGCCCCGGTGGAACCATCACCGGTCACAATTTCCAACAGACCCGCGAGCAGTCCGGCACGGCAAAAGATATCGCCAAGTTTCAAGGCGATGAGCGGCGTAAGCTCACTGGGCTTGAGCACCACGGCGTTGCCGGCCATTAGAGCCATCACTATTTCATCGGCAGGAGTCGCGAGCGGAAAATTCCAGGGAGAGATTATTCCGATTACACCCAGAGGACGGAACACGATCGTGGATGACCGGCCCATTAAGCCATATTGTCCGATGTCGATCTTTTGCGGGCGAAGTAGATTTTCTGATGCGTGCGCAAAATAATGCATGGCGTCGAGCGTCGGCACGATCTCCATGGAGAGCGCTTCGGCTACCGGCTTGCCGGTTTCTCTGGAGACCAGTCGAGCGATCTCATCGCGTTCGGCGAGTATGAGTTTGCGCGCTTGCAGGATCACGCGGCCGCGCTCCCGAAAGGACAGGCTGGCCCAGGCAGGCTGCGCCGCGCGTGCCCGGCCTACTGCTTCTTTGACTTGTTCGGGTGAAGACAACGGCGCGCGACCGATCTCCGCACCAGTGGCGGGGTCATAGGAAATGATCTCGCGTCTCTCTGTTGCTTGCGATGGTAATGTCTGCACGCTCATTCGAACGTGATTATCTACCAAAGAGGCTCGGTCGGCTAGCAGGATCACCGATTCATTGGCACTCAATACAGGACGGGGAGCGACCTGGTATGTTACGCAAGGCTCAAAGGACGGCTAATCCGAAAACCCAATGACCAGAGCCCGTGAGTCGCCAGCGCCTACCAGGTCGCTACCGCGCCTGTTCTGTATTTGTCGACCCACGATGCTGAGCATCCCGGAACCGACCGCTACTGCTCCCCGGTCCGTATTTGTCGACCTACGATGCCAGACTTTTGCTTACGCTCCTTTGTCTTCAGCTGGAAGCGAGAGGCAGCGCCGCGCAAATACGGAACCAGGAGCGGTAGCGACCGGATCCAGTACCAATAAGCTCATTTGTAACGGTCACGGACCAGGTCGCTACTGCTCCCCGTTCCGTATTTGTCGACCTACGATGCCAGACTCTTGCTTACGCTCCTTTGTCTTCAGCAGGAAGCGAGCTGCAGCGCCAAACAAATACAGAACCAGGAGCGACCGGGTCCAGTAACAATAAGCTCATTTGTAACGGTCACGGACCAGGTCGCTACCGCTCCCCGTTCCGTATTCGTCGACCCACGATGCCCGAGTTCTGCTTACGCGGCTTTGCTTTCAGCAGGAAGCGAGCCGCAGCACCAAACAAATACAGAACCAGGAGCGGTAGCGACCGGGTCTGGTAACAATAAGCTCATTTGTAACGGTCACGGACGCAGATCGAATCCTGTCACTCAAGCGGATCCCACTCCTCCGAGCGGAGAACGTCGTTTGTTGGCCATTCACGGCTATAAACATTTCCCCACTCCTCCGAACGCCGGCAGCGAAAGTGCCGAAAGATTAAACCCTCGATATGATTCGAAAACACACAATTAAACGCCTACCAAATGGTGACAATAACGACCGAAAAGGTACACCAAATTGACCAACATTTTGTGCAACTACGTGAGCCATTTGTGAATCTTATAGTCGGTTGTTTGATGCGAATTTATTATTAGTAACTACCCTCGAGTAGTTGCCCTTTTTGGTTCCCCGAAAGGTCGGGAAAATCAAGTAATCCCCTGGCAGCGTTGTTTCGATCAAAGGCCCATTATTACGGATATCGCCGCCCGACAGTTTATCAACCCGAGTTTACTACTTGAGGAGTTTTAAAATGAAGTTTGTGAGAAAGTCTTCCCTTACGGTTGTTGCCACACTGGCGCTTGTGTTTTCGTTTTCCGCCCTCTCTTTTGCTAAGACAAATAAGAGCGATTTCCCCAATATCAAAATCAGTAACTTTGGCCAGATGGACGAGAATTTCTATCGCGGCGCCCGCCCAAAATCAGAGGATTTTAGCAACCTTGCCGCGCTTGGTATCAAGACCGTCATCGACCTGACTGACAATTCTCGAGAGCGTGAAGAGCCCGCAGTAGTCGCTGCCGGAATGCGCTACGTGAACATTCCCATCGTCGACAAAGCGTATCCAGGCGCGGAACAGGTAAGCGCGTTTTTGAAGGTTGCTAATGATCCAGCGACGGGCAAGTTTTACGTGCACTGCGCGGGTGGACGGCATCGCACCGGAATCATGGGCGCGGTATACCGTTTCAATCACGATCACTGGAACTATGACCAGGTCTACGCTGAGATGAAGCAATACGATTTCTATACCAGCAACGGTCATGGAAAGCAGCTTGACTTCATTCAGGACTACTGGCAGCAATTCCAGGCGAAACATGCCAATGCCAGTGTTGCCGCAACTGCCGGCCGCTAAACTAAACTAGCCGTGTTTCTACAAAGGGCCGCTCAGGTTGAGCGGCCTTTTCCATTTTGCGGAACAGGCCCTTCTTCGCGCCCGCATTTCAGTCCGCGGAGCGGACGTC
>DASXQM010000146.1:0-40423 GCA_036507195.1 Pyrinomonadaceae bacterium
GAATGCGAAGCCAATCATCGCCACCGCGGTTGGCGGCATCCCGGATGTCGTGAGCGAAAAGGTAGGGATTCTGGTTCCACCGAATGACGTGAAAGCGCTGGGGGCTGCTATGTCAAGGTTGGCGGGCGATGCAGCGCTGCGCCAAACGATGGGGCTCGCCGCGCGGGAACAGTACGAACAACTCTTCACGCCCCGCGTCGTCCTGCCTTTGCTAACCGATTTCTATGGGCGTCTGTTGAACGGGCACGAGGCAACAAATAACGGGAACAACGGGAACAGCCAAGCGCGCCGCCCACAAGAGGAAGCGAGTCACCCCTGGTACTCATTGAGCTGCTGAACTCTGCGTTTTACCGTAGGTGTGATGGCTTAATCTAAGGCCGATGATGCCGGCTAGCGCTTTGTCATCATTGTTGAACCCGGAATACAGCTCTGCTCCCGCACATATTTCCACAGTTTGCGTTAGAACGTTCTATTCCAAGGTATTGCCGAAGAGGACATTAACCCAGTAGAAGGCGACGGTACCGCTGCCGATGACTGCGCAGGTGGCTACCGTGCGCCACAGAATGTCGGTGCCGGCGAAGTTCCAAATTGCGAGCAGCGACGCAAGCACGGCCACCAGGATGCAGAGACTCGTAATCCAGAAGGAGAAACTTCTGACCAGGCCTGGATTCAGAAAGCCGCGTCGTGACCGGCGTTGTTCAGAGTTGGACATGTCTCTTCTCCGCTCGCTTGAGTCCTTCCGACAGGCAAGATACTTCTAATTCCCTGATTGATGACAGCTGATTTTAGTCAACCAGGACGTTCTTGAAAAGTCCGCTATCGATGGCAGCATTGCTGAAAGCCGCTCTAAGTTAGTATCTTGAGCCAACGCGTCTTTCGCCTACTAGTCGATAGTCCTTAGCTTTAATCGCCTCCACAACCCTCGCGCGCTCAACGAAAAGGGACCCCTGTTTAATCTTGGTGGCGGCCAGCCCGATATGAAAGATGAGGCCACAGACAATAAATACTGCAGCAAACTTCTGCCAGCTTCTTTTTTTGAGAAACTCACTCCAGCAATAGAGGCTATACAACATTGCGACCGGCAAGGTCACATAAAAGGTGTGGGAATGCGGTAACTTCATAGAAAAGAGAAAGCTGAAATACAGCAGGATTACCGTACCCAGTGTGAAGTATTTGACCGCCTTCCAATCTTTATGAGCGTGCTCTTTTTTAAACCACAAGACGAGCAGCGCTACACATTGAAGGATTCCCGCAAGAGTGAGAAAGACGACAAAGGGAATCAGCCAAGGATTCTCCTTCATGAAAGCTAGTCGTGCGGCCGTGTTGTGGCCAATGAAACGTGGCAGCTCAAAACTGGCGAAGGATAAGAAACGTCCTAAGACGCCTTCGACAATATTCAAATGGTGCAACAAATTCTGTAAGTTAAACCCGACCGTTTCGTTTGTGCCTCCCATCCCTGATACCCATCCATACTTGACGAAGGTAGGAATGAGGAAACTGCCGGGGAGGATTGCCCCGCCGGCGAACCACATTATCGCTGAAAAAACTCTTCGTCCTGACTCCTTGATCTGAAAATAAAACGAGAGAGCCACGAAGGGAACCAGCACGACCCATGACAGATGAAACTGCATAATCCAGAACACCGACAGGCCCATCATGAAGTTTGCCCAACGCCGCGGGACGAGACCATGGCTGAGAAAGGGGTAGGTTTCAATTGCTGCTACAAAGAACAGAATCGCTGCCGGCAAGACATATGAGGGATTGAAAATCTGAGTGGAAATATCAAGAGTCCAGGGCGCAAATAGCAGCCAGGACCAGACAAACCATTTCGGAAGCTCTGGTAATCTCCTGGTGCAATACCAGGCGAAGAAGCAGAGGCTGGAGAATGACAGGACGTTCAGTAAGAGGTATGGCGCTTCAGGTATTGGGAGAACATAAAAAGGTAGTCCGACGACGAGTCCCTGAAGTGCTCCGGGTATCTGAATTGTGGGAGTGACGTCTGGACCGAAGTAGGGCCAGGCCCCGGTACTGTAAAACTTCAAGCCGATCAAATAGATCTGTTTCTGATCTTCCTCTTGAAACTGAGAACACAAGCCGAAGAACAAACGAAACAGGAACGCCAGCAGCAGCAGCGAAACGAAAATGAGCCGTCTTCGTCGTTGATCAAGAAGCATCCACCCCTCCAACCAACTCAAAAAGACGTCCTTTTGAAATTTGACCTTCAGATGATCTGGGATTCCAGCGAAGCTAAGAATTGATAAACCGACGCTCGATTCGCCGAGCAATTTACTACTGTGCGTGAGATTTGTATAGATGGACAGATCTGGGGTATTGGTTCACGCGAGCCCTCGCAACCACTTACTATTCGACAACATTGGTGCAGCAACAATCTGTCTAATGGCAGGATTGGGCTGCTTTAGTTTCGAAGTAATAATTTCGGGTCTTTTGCTTTAGTGATCCGAAGCCAATATTTTCGCGCTGCTGGTTTTGGGGAATAGTGATTGCCAACGAGATGCCGAGATTTGAAAAGAGGAGAAAAGAGGAGACAATAATGTTTAAACGAACTTTCGCAATAATGCTTTCCGGAATATTACTGGTGACCGCATTTGGATTCCAACATGTTCTCGCGCAAACGGCGAACGACACTCAAGCCATCGCAAAGATTCGCGCCAAGGTCCAAAAAATCGGCGTGGGTTCAAACGCCCGTGTCGAAGTGAAACTGCGCGACCAGACGCAGTTGAAGGGTTATATCAGCGCCGCGGAACAAGACTCGTTTACAGTAACTGACGGCAAGACGGGCGCAACCAGAACAGTGTCCTACGCCGATGCTTCAGGGGTGAAAAAGCTGGGTAGCGGGCTATCAGCAAAGAGCTGGATAATCTTAGGCGCTGCAGTCGTGGGCGCGGCAGTTACGTGGGTCATCGTTAAGCCGGCGCTGTGCGATGGCGGCGCCCAAACCCGCGGTCCCTGCTAGAGATCGGAGGTCAGAAGTCAGAGGTCAGAAGTCAGAGGTCGGAGGTCAGAAGTCAGAAGACAGAGATCAGAGATCAGAGATCAGAGATCAGAGATCAGGTTGTCAGTGAACAGCCTCCACGCCGTTAAGCAAACTAGGCAAAAGATTGCTTCTCTGACCTCTCAGGGCTTTGGTTCGGCGACATAATCTTCCAGCAGCTTTTGCGCACGTAATCCCGGGCTAATCATTGCCAGCTTTTGCGAGCGATCGTACCCGCTAAAGACCCCGACAATCTCCGCCTTCTGGTTGTATACGGGACTACCAGAGTAGCCATCATGTCCGTCTATTTTAGCCAGGCAATATTCCTGGCCTTTCATTAGGTACGGACCGTAAAAGACACCTTTCCGCACCATTTTGTTTCCGTGCGGGCGTGCGACCACAAACAGCTTTTCATCCTTGTTAACGATCGCTTGAAACGCGGGAGCCTTGACTTGTCTTTGGGATTGACAAATACGCAGCAACGCCAGATCTGCAGCTTCGTCTACCTTGATCACTGTGGCGTGGCAGCCTTTCACGTAAATCTCGACTGCTAATTCATCCCCTGGCGCGAAACCCAGCTGCACTTTCTTGGAATCGCTCAGTTTGCCGGAGACAGCATGATAGGCCGTCATTACTAACCCATTGCCGACAACGAAACCCGTGGCGAAGCCGTTGGGGCCGTAGTCCAGAAACCCAAAGATGCGCTCGATGGCGTTTGGCCTCTTCTTGGTAAACTTCAAATCAAGCGACACACTCGAGTCGTCAGGCTTGGCAACCGTGAGTTTGTCTGCGCGAGTTCGTGGCGCGAGCAGAAAAATCGCCATAACAGAAATAGCAATGCTGAGAAACCTTCTATTCATGTGGAGTCTCCTTCTATGCAACCCTAATTACGCTTGTTACTGGTCATCTAAGACGGAACTGTCACTCATGATTGGACCTTATTGAATCCTGACTGTTGGACCGGGGATAATGGGCGGCAATTATACATCCATCACCTTTTTACAGGGAACAAATTAGGGCCGGGCGATGTGGAAGTCTAATTGCGCAGTGGGCTCACTTTTGCGAGCTTTTCAAGCATCAGAGCCAACTCCATCGTGGGACGCCACTCGGCACACTCTTCAAAATCCCACAATGCTGAGAGCACGGCATGGCAAAATGACCATTGGGCCAGGCGGCTTTGGTTAACAGCCAACTCCTCGGAAAAAATCGCCAGTCTCTGCTTGAGAATCTCCATTGTCTGAGACTCCGAGTCGCCGGCTGGCAATTGATTTAGCATGAAGGGGCCGACCTCGTAGCCTGGATCGCCGCAGATTCCTTTAGGATCGATAGCCAGCCATCCCCTTTTCGTGGAGGAGAGTATGTTTGCGTGATGCAGGTCTCCATGAAGAACAACTTCGCGAGCCGTCACTCGGTTTAACTCCGCGAATATGCGCTCAGCTTTATCGATAAGTTTGGCCGGGAACGGACCACAGCCGCCGGCAAATCTCTTTCTGAGTCGTGCGAACGCCTGAAACCAAATGGTCAGAGATGGGAATGCGTGATTTGCCGGAGGAGATCGCCACAACTCAAGCATAAGGGTGGCGACAGTGCGGGTCGCCTCGGGATCGCTTTGCAGTTTGTAGATTGGCGCCCCGGGAACCACGCGCTCCATTAGCAAGATGCCACGAGGTGCTTCGTGATCAACCAGACATACGGAACCGACTCCCTGGAACAGGCCAAGCGCGGCAGCTTCTGTAAACAACTCCCGACAGGGCACGCCGAGTTTCAGTACAAGTTCAACACCGTCTGATCTTGTTGCGGGGAAGACGAGGTTATAAGAGAGATTGGCAAAAAGCTGGCCCAGCTTTAGCAACCAACGCTCGCGACACTCATTAACTAGCGCCGGTAACTGCTCGAGCCATTCCCGACCTCGCTCGCCATGAACCCGCGCGACTCTCTCGCTTAGACTCTTCGGAATCTGCACGTGGCAGGCTCTTATTTATGAATTCTTTGAGCAGGCATTCTTTCGACTGCTCCGGCTACGAGTTCCCTCAATATACCCATGTCGGCGTCTGCGATGCTTCATTAGTCACATCTTGCATGATGTCGACTACCGCAAGACAGTCTTCGCGCCGGCCTTTGTCGGCAATCTTAGCGAGAACCGCAGAGTTCGTACGCCAACTCCTTAGCTACCCTGACGCAGGAAGGGGTTGGGGCACGGTCGAGCTTGCCCTGCCGCTCAAATCGTCCCGCCTGCAGCAACGTTGCAATCATCCTTGTTCATAACTCTCTTGGCGCGTTCGTAATACTTGATGCGGTCCGCCAGACCATTGATGCCACCATTAATGCGTCGCGTGATTGTCTCAAACTTTTGTTGGTCGGCGAGTTCGTTAAGGCCATTCAGTTTCCAAAACTGGCCGGCGATGCGAAAGCCCACTTCCTTGGTGGCCGCGATCGTCGGGTTGTTTACCAGATCGAGACCGAGCAATTGACCATACTTCGTATAGTTTGCTCGTCCCGTGAGTTGAATCGGTCCGCGACCCTTGTAGCGCTTCCCATCTCCGGGGTGCGTATTGCCGAGATTCGCGCGGCCTTCATATGCCGCACCGGAAGCAATCTCCTCCATGTAACGCAATTCGCCGGATTCATGAGCCAACTGAGCGAGAAAGGCTGTTTCGCGCAGATAGGAAGTAATGTCAAACTCCTGCATCGCCTGCTGGATGAATGGTAAGTAGTCGGCACGCTTTGCTGCCGCGCAATTAGGCATGACCTGTCTGAGTTCGTCATCGGTGAGCATCTTTATGTCCTCCAAGGTGAAATTGGAAATTTGGAAGCAAACCAATTGTGCGGTTGGTTGGCTAAAGAGCCGACGAGCCAGGGGCTTGTCAGCCGTTGGAACGAAAACGGAGGCAAGATACGCCCGCCGGCCTTAAGGTGTCAAATGAACGCTGCGAATTGGAGATCAGAGGTCAGAGGTCAGAGATCAGAGGTCAGAGGTCAAAGCCAGTAGTTCAGAATTCAATCTTTAGATTGTCCCTGTCGCGCGGCTGCAAGCTAAAGCTTGAACTCTGAACTACTAGCCTCTGATCTCTGACCTCTGATCTCTGACCCTACCTCTGCGCAAAATAAAAAAGCCGCTCGACCAGAGCGGCTGCGGTGTCTATTCATAGGTATAGAAATACTCTACGGCATACACTCGCTCCGCCCGCGGAATAGCGGACAACAACACATACACAGGCAGAAAGCGGCCCTGGCGACGTTCGTGTCAGTCGCGGGCGCCACGGATTCTTTAGCCAGCTTCGAATTCATCACACTGTCTTATACGATGCGTAGCCCAACCCGGTCAACAGAATTATTCTTATAGCGTGATAAAGACACTCAATTGAGTGTCTCCTGGTTCAGATTTGTCGACCCACGATGCTGTGAGTCCCGGAACCGACCCGGTCGCTACCGCTCCTCGGTTCAGTATTTGTCGACCCACGATGCTGAGTGTCTCGGGAACGACCCGGTCGCTACTCTATATATGAAAGGGCGCTCCCCGGTTCAGTATTTGTCGACCCACGATGCTGAGTGTCTCGGGAACGACCCGGTCGCTACCGCTCCACGGTTCAGTATTTGTCGACCCACGATGCTGAACGTCTCGGGAACGACCCGGTCGCTACTCTATATATGAAAGGGTTCTGATGAGTTGAATCCTCACCCGGTCGCTACCGCTTTGATGTCTTGAGGGTTCCTTCTTCAATGACCAAATGAAAAATGAGAAATGAGAAATGGAAAATCTCCTTCTGAAGCATGAGCTCAGTAGACTTGAGCACCAGCGTGCTCGTAAACTATCCCCCGCACAAAATGGCGGGGTAGCTCAGCCGGTTAGAGCGTGGGATTCATAACCCCAAGGTCGGGAGTTCGAGTCTCCCCCCCGCTACCAAATCTCCAATTCCTTACGGCAAGCCTCAATTTCACTAAATGGTCCCTAACTGTCAGTCTCCAATGTCTTCAGAGTTGCCCTTTAGCGCATTCAAATGCGGTTTCGCGATCGCCAAAAACGACTCTTCGTAAAAGATCAACGGGCAGGTCGCTTCAGGATCTCCGCCAGGGCCTGCAATCGGGTTGAGTCTGCTGCACTCTGCGTGCTGGCAGCACTCTTTTCCAACGACGGTGCGAGGCATTTGAGTTTTGCGAGCTCTGTTCGCCCCATGTGTGAACTCTCGGCGCTTTGAAGCGCCTGCCGCAGGGCGGCAATACGATCAGCAGGCAGAGCTTGCGATCGCTCCAACTGATCCACGTACGCCTTCGCCACGCCCAACGTTCGCGGCCACTCGATTCTTTCCTGGTTCTGCACATTGAGTGCAGCCACCCGAACCGCTTCCGCGGCGTCGATCTCGTTCTGAGTCAGGAACTTCGTGGGCGTCAGCTCTAAGATGTCCAGGCCGCGGGCGATCTCCGAAGCGTAAATGTGGCCGTTGTACCAGTAGGCGGACCAGTCGCCGCCGAGCACAAGCATCTTCGGATCAATCGGTCCCCGATCGAAATAGGCGATTTCAACCGGATGCTCCGCGTCGGTGAAGTCCATGACGGAGATGCCGCCCTGGTACCAGGCCTGCACTTCAATGTCACGGCCGGGAACCGGAATGAGCGAGCCGTTGTGTGCTACACAGTTTTCGCTGTCGCCCTGGGCGGCCGGCAACTTGTAGTAGCTTGCAAAGCGCAGCTTGTTGTCCTTCAAACTGAAAATCGAATCAGCGCCCCATTTGTTCGGATCGTTCGGCCGGCAGCGCGCGCCCAATCCGCCGCCCCACTCATCGGTGAACACGACTTTTTTCCCATCGTTAGAGAACGAGGCCGAGTGCCAATACGAATAGTTTGGATCGTTTACCGCGTCGAGACGCTTTGGACGTACCGGATCTTTGATGTCCAGCAGGATTCCATTGCCGGAGCAAGCGCCGGCAGCCAACCCGATCGCTGAGTACACGGTGATGTCGTGGCACTGATTGGAGGCCGATGGCTTCTCAAGTCCGTCCTTGCCATGAGTGCCAGCGTTAGTCAGGGCGTTGAGCGCGCCCGTCCTCGGATCCATAAACACTCGCGGACTAGACACGACCTTTGCCTCTTGCGGCGCCGCCAGTGGCACCTTAATCACATCAATGCGAAACAGCGCCGTATTCGGATCCTTCTCCGGTGCTTCACCCGAGCAGCCGGCCAACTCTTCGGTTTGGCGGACGAAGGACGTTCCGGAGACGTAGATGTATACGTTTTCCTTATCATTCGGATCGACCACCAGCGTATGCGTGTGCGAGCCGCGGCAAGTTTGCACCGCGGCCACCTGCTTCGGATTCTTGACGTCAGTAATATCGAAAATCCTAACCCCCCTGAAACGATCTTTTTGCGCTGCCGGCAAGGTCGGCTTTTTCTCTTCTCCGGCGGGCGGCTCAGGCGCGGGCGGCGCGGGCGGAAATCCCTGTGTACCGCAATCGAGGCGACCGTTGGGCATCTCCACTGACATGAAGAGGAGGTTTTTGTAAACCGACGGATCGCCCTGCCCACCCGGACATACCATCGAGGTCAACAAGGTGGTCTTCGCCGGATTGGAGATGTCATAGATATTGATGCCATAGAAGTTTCCCTGAAACAGGTGATTGCCCTGAAACGCAACGTCCGAGTTCGCAAAAGCTAGTTGAGCAATAACCAACTGTACCGGCTTCGGCATTTTCGAGGAGTCACCAACGCCAAGTAGACCGAGAGTCTTCTGCACCTTCGGATCATCTGGATTGTCGGAGCCGAGTTGAAACGCGTCAGCCTTTTTGATGAGCGTGACGTGCTTGAGGCCCATCGATGTTTCAGCTGCGTCGTACATTCCGGGTGCGAGCTTGGTGCGCGGGTCATTGGCATCGGAGCCAGTCATTCCAGCCGGTAGCGGCGCCGCCGGTTCAGGAGCAAACGGATTCTCCTCGCCTTTCTGGTCGGTAGGTTTTGTTTCTGCCGGCTTCGCGGACTCAGGAGACGGAGATGGAGTTGGAGATGGAGATGGCGTTTGCGCCTTAGTGTTCAGTGCAAAAAGCGACAAGCATAGAAAGGAAGCTATGAATAAACGGAAAGCCATGGTGTGTACTCGATTCATCGTTTCTCCTGGTTGGATTTCTCTGTGCAGTCTCTGTGCTCTCTGTGTCTCTGTGGTTACGTGATGCGTAAAACCACCACAGAGGCACAGAGAACACAGAGGTTGCACAGAGAAGAAGCTCAAATTAGGGTACTACGTTTCTCCTCTAAAGGTTTTTCCTCAGCATTGTTTGCATAATCCTGATCTCAGCGCGTTGGCCACTGTCGACATCGGTCGCGAAATTGAACAGTTCAGCGTCCTGCCCCGCGCCCGCAGTGTCGAACAAGTCCTTCACCATAATCAACGCGCCGCCGTGGTGCTGAATCATCCCCGACAAAAATAGACTGTCGAACTTCTCGCCCTTCGCTTTTTTGAGAGCTTCCATCTGCTTTTCCGTAAGCATCCCCGGCATTAGCATCGCATGGCTCGAATGCATCGACATATCCATAGCGGGCATTTCCGGCATCATCGGCGAAATCGGTTCTCGCCTCAGTTCTCCACGCGCCTCCAGCCACCGTTTCATAAACTTTATTTCGTCCGACTGCGAGCTGCTGATTCGCGCCCCCAACGACCGCAGATTCTTGTTAGCAGTGTGCGATTCGATGAGCGCGGTCATCTCAACCGCTTGCGCATGATGCATGATCATGCCCTGCATGAACCGCACATCTGCCGGTGAACGTGGCGGCAGTGTGGCCCTCGTCGACGGTGGCAGCGTCCGGGTTGGCTGGCCCGGCGCACCAGGCTGCACCACGACTGGCGTCGCAGGGTCAGCCTGCTGTACGCAGACCGGCATCGAGAACAAGCCTGCGAGGGTACTGCCGGCCATCAGCCCGCTTCGCCACGCTGAAACTTTCATTACTGACCAGAGCTTACGCTCACTCTTAGCATGAAAAGTTTTGATCGACGTTGAATGGTCAAGCATTGAGGTAGCTTACCTTATCACAAAGCGGCACCAGGGTCATTGGGGGTTAGGCCTGAACCAAGGAGCGGTAGCGACCGGGTCCAGTAACAATAAGCTCATTTGTAACGGCGCACGATCGCGTCTCTCCTCTTTAGTAATGTCCTGGTTTGGCTTTTTGTAACGTAAGCTGTTAGCTTGCGCGCCCGTTGAATGCCATTCAATCACCGCAAACTAACAGGCGTGCGTTACAAGTTAGGACACCATCTCCTCTTTCGAGAGCTTTACAATTTGATCGTTCGGAGAATACCCTAATCTCGTGATCAACGTTCCCAAAGATCTTGCCCCCGAAAGCCCGATTCCCGTTTCTCAGATAGTTTAGGCGCTAACAGACAATGAAACGTCCTGTGATTGTTGCAGTCAGCGGTTTTAGCTCTGAGGTGGGAAAGACCACGCTGATGTGTGATCTCCTGCACGCTTTCCCCGGATGGGAGGCCATCAAGATGACGCGCGGACACTACCGATCCTGCGGCAGAGATCCTCATACCTGCTGTGTTAGTGATTTGTTGAGTGATGAACCGGTCATTCGCTCCGGTCGCGAGCAGAATTACGCCGTGGGCAAAGATACTGGCCGGTTTTGGGATGCGGGGGCAGCAAATGTTCACTGGGTGATCGTAACTGATGAACAAGTTGAACAGGGAATCAAGCAAGCTGTTGAGCGGGTAACTGCGCCGGGAGTGTTCATCGAAGGCAACAGTATTCTCGATTTCGTTCAGGCTGATTTCGTGTTGATGGTTTCCAGGGCAAGTGGGGGGAAGATTAAGGGCTCCACGCGTCGTGCACTTTCCCGTTCCTCGGCCATTTATCTGTCGAATATCACAGAGGAAGAAACCGATGAGCGAAGCAAATTTGCTCTTTGGCGGAAAACGTCCGGCATGGACAAGCTCATCGGTGACCTCCCAATTTACACACGAAAGGATTTGCCGGAGCTTATTGCGTTAGTGCAAAGAATAGATTTGAATTCACACCCCATAACACGCGTGGCGGTTGCGACTCCTCAGAACACTATCCTACCGAGCTGACGATGTCTGTGACGTCTGAGTCCTGGGATTCTCGTATCCAGCGTGCTGAAGAACTCACCCGCAAGTTTGACGCCACCAAAGAAATCCTGACCTTCTACACAGAGCTGCTCAAATCTCAAAAAGAAGTCGACGAATTCCTCCGCAGTCGTCGAGGGTGGCTTCCTTCAGGGTCGCTTGCCGACGATCTGCCCATGCTTCAGGAATGTTTGCCTATGGTGTTGCGCCGAGTTGAGGCAAAGGGTCCAGCGCCGCTCGCAGACGAAGCACGCCAGCTAATCTCAGCAGCTACTGGCACGGTGGAGGAAATGCTTCTGGAGTATTGGCGTGCTCCTTCCGATACACAATTTTTTGCGAAAGCGTTCTTACAGCCCTATGCCCGCTGGCTGGCGGAGTCAGGTGGACAACCAGTCGATAGAATATTTGAGGCACGGGACAATCGCTGTCCGTTTTGTGGCGGCATGCCCCAGGTCAGTTCACTGCGGATCACAGAGCCCTCTTCAGAAAGTGGCAACCGGGATCTGACATGTGCCGTCTGCACCACGAACTGGCGTTTCCGACGGGTCGCCTGCGCATTTTGCGATGAAGAGCGACCAACGAAGCTCGGCTACTTCCACACGCCTGAATACGATCACATCAGAATCGAATCGTGTGATACTTGCAATCGTTACGTTAAGGGTGTTGACCTAACTCGTCTTGGATTCGCGGTTCCGCTGGTTGATGAGCTCGCTGCCGCCGCGCTTGACGTTTGGGCACACGAGCGAGGCTTCACAAAAATTGAATTGAATCTGGTGGGCTTGTAAAAACCTGGTCAAGCTCCGGTAAGTGTCTTAGACCGGAACCCCTGGGTTACGGCGTCTAATGATCCCAGCCCGCGAAGTGGGCGGCAGACTGTCTCGCCTAAACCTCTGTCGCCCGTTTCACGGGCTTAGGAAATTTTGCCTCATTACACCCAGGGTTGCTGCGCTCCACCCTGGGCTTTATGCTTCCGCCTGCTCCGCGGGCTCGTTGAATGGTTAAAGCCAAGACAATTGTCTGCGGCCCGAGGGCCGCGCTGTGCGATCTTTGAGAGCCCAGAGTTCACACAGAGATTCAAGAGGCCAGCCAAGCCCCGGCCTATCTAACTGCTGGGTCATTTCCCCCACCTGGGCGGGTTCTAAAGTATTTTAGGCTCGCAACTAAATAATAAGTTGACATCTTCGCTTACTCTGCATACTCTTCGCGACGAACCCCCCCACCGTAGTCGAGCGGGAGATGAGAGCGAGCCAGATGTTTTCGCTCACAGACATCTATCCCAGAGTTAGATGGGCAAGTAGAGAATCCTACTGTTCCGCCGCTATAGATCTGCAAACTGTCATTGTCCCTTACGTAAATCCCAATCAGGTTCCATCTTCATATTCCCGTCCGTTTGGAGGTTAGCGCTATGGACGTTTCCAGAAGAACATTCATAAAGACCACGATCATCGGAGGCGCGGGCATATCAGTATTCGGATTTAACCTCGGTCCCGTGTATGCACAGACTCAAGGACTAAAGATTGCGCGGACAACAGAGACACGCAGCACTTGTCCCTACTGTTCGGTTAGCTGCGGCGTCATCATTCACACTCTTGGTGACAAAGCCAAGAACGCGACTCCACAGGTGGTCCACGTCGAGGGCGATCCCGACCATCCGATCAATCGCGGCACGCTCTGCCCCAAAGGAGCTTCACTCGAACAAGACATCCTCAATGATCGTCGTTTGCTGAAACCACAAGTGCGCCGGCCAGGCTCGGACCATTGGGATGATATTTCGTGGGACGATGCCATCAATGAGATTGGGCGTTGGGTGAAAAAGACGCGTGATGAAACGTTTGTTGAAAAGGACGAGAAGGGATTTACCGTCAATCGGTGCGAAGGTATTGGATGGACCGGCGGTTGTACCGACACCAACGAGCTAAATTATCTCGCCGTTAAGACAATGCGCAGCCTGGGGGTCTGCTATTTCGAAACGCAGGCCCGGGTTTGACACGGCCCCACGGTCTCCAGTTTGGGGCCCACATTCGGACGCGGTGCAATGACCAACGGTTGGATTGACATCAAGAACACCGACATGATGTTGATCATGGGTGGGAATCCGGCCGAGAATCATCCCTGTGGCTTCAAGTGGCCCATCGAAGCCAAGCTCAAACGTAACGCCAAAATGATTGTCGTCGATCCGCGCTTCACCCGCACGGCGGCGACCGCTGATCTCTTCTTGCAGATCCGAGCCGGAGCTGACATCGCATTCCTTGGCGGATTGATCAATTACGCTATTCAGAATAATCGGATCGCCAAAGACTATCTCATCAACTACACCAACGCGGCCTTTGTCGTTAAGGACGGCTTCAAACTTCCAGAAGACGGCCTCTTCTCAGGTTTCGACGGTACGAGCTACGACAAAGCCACTTGGAACTACGAAGGAGGCGGCGACATCGGTTTAAAGACCGAAAGTCCCGGTGTTGTTGGCGCAATCGACCAGTCGAAACCAAACTCCTCATCGACTCCCGCAAGCAACGGAAAATCCGGGGCTGGGGGCACTATGAACAGCAGCACCGGCGGTGGCCATCAAGCCGCAGGTGGGCCGGGGGCAATGGGTCAAGGTGGAACCAAACCGCCACCAATGCTTCCGGCGAATGTCGCATATGATCTCTCACTAGAACACGAGCGCAGCGTGTTTCAGTTGCTCAAGAGACAGTATTCGCGCTACACGCCTGAGATGGTCGAGCGCATTACAGGGATTCCCAGGGATCAGTTTGTCAGGGCCGCGGATATGTTCACATCCATTCGTAAGGATGGAAACATGAAAAAGGCTGGCACGATCATCTATGCAGTCGGCTGGACACAACATACTAACGGCACTCAGATCATACGCACGGCTGCGATCCTGCAACTGCTCCTTGGTAACGTAGGACGCGCCGGTGGCGGAGTTAATGCTCTGCGGGGTCATTCCAATATCCAGGGCGCGACTGACATGGGCGGCGTCTTTGATATCTTTCCTGGCTATTTGAAAATACCGGCGCCTACCGATACTGACCTTGCCGCGTTCCTAAAGCGCACCACACCTACGGCTTCGAAGCCAGATCAATGGGACTCATATAACTATTGGTCTAACACGCCGAAGTTCATGATCTCCTTCCTGAAAGCTCTCTATGGCGATGCCGCGAAGAAAGAGAATGATTGGGCCTACAACTATCTGCCAAAGATTGACCGGAAGTATTCATGGACTGAGTTGTGGGATTTTATGTACAACGGCAAAGTCAAGGGTTTGTTCGCTTTCGGGATGAACGGCGTGATGATTGGCCCAAACTCTCGAAAGAACATCGACGCGCTCAAAAAGGCAGATTGGCTGGTCGTGTGCGAACTCTATCCCGATGAGACGAGTGAGTTCTGGAAATCGCCGGGCATCTCGAAAGACGATATGAAGCAAATCAATACGACTGTCTATCGTCTACCGGGTGCGGGCTTCGCCGAGAAAGATGGCACATTCGTCAACTCGGCGCGTTGGCTCCAATGGAAGTACGTAGCATTGCCGCCACCGGGCGAAGGGAAAGTAGATCAGGAAATTCTCGCGCGCATCTTCTTGAAAGTGCGCGATCTTTACAAAGCCGAAGGGGGGAAGTTTCCCGATCCAATCGCTAATCTTGCGTGGTCTTACACGACACCGCAGAACCCCTCACTCGCGGAGGTAGCCAAAGAGATAAACGGAAAGGCGCTCGCCGATCTGACAGACGAGAAACTTTTCCCGGGACAAACGATTAAAGCCGGACAGCAACTGCCGGGCTTTGCATGGCTCCGGGATGATGGCACAACTTCATGTGGTAATTGGCTCTATTCGGGTTCATGGACGGAGGCCGGGCCACAGTCGCAGCGACGCGGAACGGAAGACCCTTCGGGCCTGGGAATCTACCCGAACTGGGCATGGTCGTGGCCCGCAAATCGGCGAGTAATGTACAACCGCGCGTCATGCGATCCGTCAGGCAAACCCTGGGACGCTGAGCGTAGACAGGTCTGGTGGAATGAAGCACAACAGAAATGGGTCGGTAACGACGTGCCAGATTTCAAGGCGGACTCAAATCCGAAGGATCACATGGGGCCGTTCATCATGAACCCGGAAGGTGTCGGCCGCCTCTTTGCTCCGCTGGCTGCTTTCGCCGATGGACCTTTTCCCGAGCACTACGAGCCGGTAGAAAGTCCAATCGCAAATCCACTGCATCCGAATCAGTCAACTAATCCTGTCGCCAAGAAATACAAATCAGACGTCGACAAATACGGAACCCCCGAGCAGGGCTTCAATGTCGTCTGCACGACCTACCGGTTAACTGAACACTATCACTACTGGACCAAGAACAATCCAATGAACGTGCAGCTCGTGCCCGAGCCTTTTGTCGAGATTCCGGCCGAGCTTGCTGATGATATGGGAATAACTGGTGGCGAGAGGGTGAAAGTGTCAAGCGCGCGCGGCGTGCACATCGCAAAAGCGATGGTAACCAAACGTATTAAGTCGATGACGATCGATGGCAAGAAGACTTATCAAATCGGTGTGCCGATTCACTGGGGGTATCGCGGTATCAAGGAGGAGGAAGGCAAAACTTCTCTCACCCTTGCTAACGACCTATCCCCGGCGGCGATCGATCCGAATGCCTACACGCCGGAGTTCAAAGGTTTCCTCGTAAAGGTTGAGAAGGCGTGAGCAGGGAGGGACTAGATGAGTAATCCACAGACATTTCAAATTCAGGAAATCTCCGCCCACCCTGGTCCGGTTCCAGGCCGAGGCACCCGCCGTGAAGAGGAAGTCTGCAAGTATATCGACGTAACTACCTGCATCGGCTGCAAGGCTTGCGAAGTAGCCTGTGTCGAGTGGAACGATCATCCATTTCGCGAAACAACTTTCGACGATACCTATCAGACGATGCCTTCGACTGAGTGGAACTACTGGAACCTAATTAAGTTTGTCGAACACGAACGCGATGGAAACCTGATGTGGCTGATGCGCAAGGATCAGTGTATGCACTGTGAGGATCCCGGCTGTTTGCGGGCGTGTCCTGCTGATGGAGCGATTATTAAATATGAGAACGGCATCGTCGATTTTCAGCAGGACAACTGCATTGGCTGCGGCTATTGCATCTCTGGATGCCCCTTTGACATTCCGAAGTTTAACCCTAAGACAAAGAAGGTTTTCAAATGCACGCTCTGCTCAGATCGTGTGGGCCAGGGACTTGAACCCGCCTGCATCAAGGCGTGTCCCACGGGCTGTCTCCACTTCGGCACGAAAGATGACATGGTGCAGATTGCTCGCACACGCGCTACGCAATTGCAAAAAGAATCGGGATTCGCGAAGGCGGGTGTTTACGATCCGCAATCAGTCGGAGGAACGCACGTAATCTACGTGTTACACGACATCACAAACCCAGAGCTCTATGGCGGTCTGCCGTCTAATCCCGTTATTCCGCCTAGTTATACGGTTTGGAAATGGCTGGCTAAACCCACCGGCCTGGTGATGGCTGCTTTGGGAATCTTCGCGGTCTTCTTCCACCGCATTACCGTTGGCCCAAAAGTGCCGCAGCCCGAATCTGAGCCGGTGTTAACGCACCATCCCGATGAGGTTGAGGCGGCGAGAAAGGAGAAGCCATGAGTAGTCCGGTCGAACGTTTTGATGAGCGAGCGCGGCGCAAATTCAGTCGTTACGGGCAGACCGTAGTACATCGAGGAGAACTATTACGCCATCCGGTCTACACTCGAGTTCTCCACTGGTCTGTAGCGCTTTCCTTCATTCTTTCACTTTTTTCCGGATTCGCGATCTATTCACCATGGCTTTATCGGTGGCTCACGCCGCTATTTGGAGGCGGCCCGATGGCGCGTTTTCTGCATCCCTGGTTTGGCCTGATTTTCGACGTTGCCTTTTTCTTCCAGTTCCTGAACTGGTTTCGGCCGATGCAATGGACAGCGACCGACAGAAGATGGATGCGCCGGCTGAGAGAGTACGTTTCTAACCGGGAGCAAGTCGAACCGAAGGACGTAGGAGTTTTCAACGCCGGCCAGAAACTTTACTTCTGGACCATCGCCATCAGCGCCATTATCTTTCTTATTACGGGTCTGTTCCTGTGGTTCGATCACATGATCCCGAGATGGATCGTTGCCGTGAGTTACGTGCTTCATGATATTGGAGCGCTGATTATGCTTGCGGGCTTCATCATCCACATTTACGAAGGAACTGCGGCCGCGCCCGGCACTTTCCAATCGATGGTTGATGGCACCGTCACAGAAGAGTGGGCGTGGACACACCATCCGGCCTGGTATGAAGAGGTCACTGGCCGGGATCCACGCGAAGCTTATGAACGTGCGCGCGAGCGTCAGGAGGAACGTCGGCGGGCTATAGAAGCATGGGAGCAAGAACAGGATACGCGCGATCAGGCGGCACGATTAGACACTCCGGGCGATCGAGCGCCGTGAAACCGCGACGCCACCGTAGGTAGCCTTACCCCACGAAGACGTGCAGGTTCTGAAAACCTCCCTCGGCTCATATTCATTGCTGAAAAGGAAGGATCAATCATGACCAGGATCATTCGTCTTTCATTCGCGTTTGCTCTGCTGCTGATTGCTGTACCACTGGCATTCGCGCAAGCATCAAACGCTGCCAGAGCAGGTGTTTCAAATACTGTTGCAGGGTTAACCGCGAAGACAGTGGGCCCAGGCAGGGATGAGAAAAGAGCCGAGAAAACCGTTGCTTCCGGCGAGACTAAAACATCGTCTGGAAAGAACGACCTCGTTATCGCCGACCCACTGGTTCGCGTCTTAATGGTCAAGGGTGTTTTGACTGAGGATGAAGCTCACTCAATCAGCCTGAGCGGAACGCCCGCGGAGTTAAGGGATCGCCTGGCAACTCTCTTACGCGATAAAGGTTTACTTTCCTCGGCAGAGTATGAGGCGATACGAACGGTCGGTCCCGGCGAAGCTCCCGCCACTGGCCCTTCGCCGGCAAGTGGTCCACCACGGGCGGAAGCTGCGCTCGAGTCACAAACGCCCGCACCAGCGCCGACGGTAATTGGCGCTGTCGCTCCTGTGCGTCTGCTGGGGATTGATCCGCCTAAGCGAGAAGGACTCATTCCAGACATCAAACTCGGCACCGGAGCGCGTCTGAAGCTCTATGGGTTTTTCAAAACCAGCATCATTCATGATTCGTCGTCTCCGCAAGGCAATGATTTTCCTTTGCCTCTACTCGCCGCGGATACCGGGCCGACGAATTCGCCTGAGTTTCACCTCAAAGCTCGCGCCTTTCGTTTTGGCGCAAATTTCGAATGGCTCGATCCGGCTCCCAAGACTGTAATTACCGGCAAGCTGGAATTCGATTTCGAAGGTAACTTTACTCGCGTTAATAACCGCAATATCTCTTCTGTTCGATCCAGCCAGCCTTCGATTCGCCTCGCGTGGGCGCGCATTGATCGAAGGTTGTCAGAAAATGCGACCGGCTTTGTGCTCCTCGGCCAGGATTGGACTCCTTTCGTTTCTTCGACTCTGCCGAACACGATCGAGAATACAAACTTTGGCGGAATAGGTTACGGGGCCGCCTATGAGCGCGCGCCGCAAGCTCGCGTCGGCCTCAACTTCAATGCGGGCGGCTCGAGGGCACTCAAGTTCCAACCGGAATTTGCGATCGTGTTTCCCGCGTTCGGTGACCTGCCGGCCAATGTTGCAGATCAGTTGGGCTTTGGGGAACGGCAGGGAGCCGACTCTCAACGCCCGGCGCTGGAAGGACGGTTAGTCGCCCAGTGGCAACTCGACAAAGCTCCAGGTGTGGTGCCGGCGCAACTCATCGTTAGCTTTGAACACGCTCGCCGCACTGCGATTGTGACTGCGCTTAGTGTGCCTGCCGCATTTCGATCGGCCTTCCCAAGCGGCGCGGATGTCAGCAGCGACAGCAACGGATACTCGGCTGAATTCCAATTGCCTACGCGCTTTGTGACAGCAGTTGGCAAGTACTACAGCGGATCAGATCTGCGCTTCTTCCTGGCGGGCCAGCTCCTATCGAACTTCAATGACACCGCTGGGCTAACTTCTACCGCGACCGCAACCTCAATTGATGGCGCATCAACTGTAGTCTTTGGTTTGCGCGACGGCGTTCCTACAGTTGCGCCCCAAAGGCCTGTGCGCGGCCAGGGTGGCTTTATCCAATTTGGTTTTCCGCTATCGCGCATCTTTGACGCGGATCCCAAAGGAAGAAATGCCGGGTGGACTGCATTTGTTTATTATGGATACGACCAGGCCACAGCGCGTGATGCGAGACGCTTTGGCGCGCGCGGCTCAAGAAGCGATCTCTTCTCCGGCAACTTGCAGTACAAGTTGAATTCGTTTGTGACCTTCGGCTATGAGCAAGGACTTTACCGAACACGCGCGACAGATCGTTTTGGCGCGTTGCCATTGTTTCGCGGTAGTCCCAGCTTCACGTCCCACAACATTCGCTCGGAGTTTGCAGCCATCTTCTCGTTTTAGTTTTGGCTCGTGGGTTCTGTCGCATTCAGCCCGCAGAATAACGCTGAAAGCGTCCGCTAACTTCAGCCCAGGGTTGCTGCCACCCTGGGATTCCAGTTCACCATGTTCGCGAACTCTGAAGGAGTTCGCGAAGGCTCCTGCGAACCGTTGGCCAACGCATTCAGCGTTACGATTCGTTAATACTAAGTCCCAAGGTTGCTGTAACCCTGGGCTGGGGTTAGCCAACGCCTTCTGCGCACTTGATTCACTGGGCAAACTGCATCAGCAGCGTAAGCCTTGAAGCCATCGGATTTGATTACCTGGATGGTCTATAGTAGGGATTCATTCCAGCCGAGTGATCGGTAATGTCGAGAATCTGGCGAATCTCGGGTACTTCCTTGCGAATGATCGCTTCTATACCTTGCCGCAAAGTAAAATCTGCGGCGCCGCACCCCTGACAGCCGCCGCCCAATCGTATGTAGACGTTGTTATCCTTCACGTCGATGAGTTCAACAAAGCCTGCATGAGCGGCCACGCCGGGATTGATTTTATGAGCCAACAAATACTGAATCTTTTCTTTCGTTCCCCTACCCATCAGCATCATTCGATCTTCAACCTGCTCCTGCGATAGTGCGAACCCTGAAATGAGAAAGGCCTCAAGAATCGACTCAACGGGTTTGATAAGTTCATCCCAAGCTCGATCTGAGGTTTTCGTGAGGACCAGGAGGTGTCCGATCAGCTGCACCCGGGTAATATTTTCAATCTCAAAAAACTTCTGCGCCAGCAGGGATTGCTCCGCCTGAGCCTTATTGTCAAAGGTCGCCGTTCCGATGTGGAGTGTGCGATTGACAGTAAACCGGCAAATCGCGGGATTTCGCTTATCTACTTCGCTGCTAATCGTGAGTGTCTCGTTGATCAAAGCGTCCTACTTCCGGCTTCGGTCCGCTTCTGGTTCCTCAGCCCAAAAGATCCACTCGGCGCCATTCTTATGTTTCTCGCGCCGTGAAAGCAATTCACGCTGCTCGAGGAGAGTGCGTGCGCCGCGATACATATTCGCATACAAACACTGGGTGATGTCCGCTAGTTTCCACCCTTGCTTCGAAAGACCAGTCTTACGAAAGGCGCGTTCCATCTTCTGGCGTTTTCTTTCAAACATGATAACCAACTCTTTGCTCATCTCCTCGCAAAGGGCCTTAAATTCCGCGCACTCCCCAGCCCTAAAAACAGGAAAATTCGGCTCGTAGTAGCGCTCGGTTGGATATTTCTTCTCCCACTCTTCAGACTCTCGCAGAAGCTCGCTTTTCATCATGTCATTAATATGTGTATGAACGCTTGGTGGGGATAGATGGAGTGCTTCGGCGAGTTGCGAGATGGTCTTTGGCTCTCGAGCTACCAGGTTGAGAATGTCCTCCTTGGTACCATTCGGCAACAACCTGTTTTTGGTGATCTCTGCCCATGGATCGCTGTAACCACCGCGTCCGCCAGAGACACATTCGCAAGGAAAACGCAGGCCTTTTGAGTCGTTAGGAATAGCCATCTTATCCTCTCCAAGTTTCAATATTAGGACGCACCCTAAATCAAGCCTTTACATTTTCAATATTAGGGCGTAACCTAAAACCACTTTACCGTTCCCCTGAATTCAAGCTGCCACTCGCCGGAGTGGTCACACAGGCTGCTACGCATGTCCGAGCCAGGAGATGACCTTCAGCGTTGCCGCACCTGCTGGGCGCGTGTCGCCAGTCCAGGCTTGGGTTTCCTGAGCGTTCAACGTTCAATCCCCGCCGACAGATAACCATTCGCGTCTGAAAAGAAAGGAAACAGAACAATATGCACGAAGATAGAAAGAAAGCAAATCCACTTGCGAACAACGATGTCGGTCGGCTTGTCCCGGTCCCACTCACTAATCTCGGCAAACTAATCGTCTTGCTGATTCTTGTTGCGCTCGGCTTGGTCTATGTCACCGAAAGCGGTCGAGCTCGGCAGCGAGCAGCAATGCTGCAAAAGACTGACGGGTTCGATAGCCGAATCGATCGTAACGCACAACAGATGTTGGAGCAGGGAAAACAGATTTTTCGCTATGACACTTTCGGCGATGAGGCCTACTGGACTGACACGCTCAAATTACATCGCGCCATTGAGGGTGCGAAGCTTGGCGGCATTGGCCCCGGTGTTAGCCCCAGGACCGCACTGAGCGTGGGCCTGAAGGTTGATATGGATGCCTTGCCTGCGGATCTCGTGGAAAAGGTTAAGAAGGGCGAGGTCAATTTGGACGATCCCGGGACCACGCTGGCTTTAATCAAACTCGACGCGGTCCTGGGTGTGAAAGGAGCCTTCAACCAGAATGGCAATTTAAAGACGGTGGGCCTCAGTTGTGCGGTCTGCCATTCGACCGTTGACGATGCTTTCGCGCCCGGCATCGGTCATCGGCTGGATGGCTGGCCGAACCGCGACCTCAACGCTGGCGCCATCATCTCGCTGGCTCCGGACCTGAGCGTTTTCACGAAGCTCTTGCGAGTAGATGAAGCAACGGTCAAGAAGGTGCTCGCTAGTTGGGGAGCGGGAAAGTTCGATGCCGAGTTGAATCTGGACGGCAAAGCCTTTCGCCCTGATGGTAAACCGGCAGCCACTTTGATTCCGCCAGCCTTTGGGATGGCCGGCGTGAATCTGCACACCTGGACGGGCGGTTGGGGCACGGTCACATATTGGAACGCCTATGTCGCAAACCTGGAGTTGCAAGGGCAGGGAACGTTCTTTGACGCGCGCCTGAACGATCCAAAGAAATACCCGGTGGCTGCTCGTGCCGGTTTCGGAAACAAGCGGAGCGGCACGGACATGGTAACTGCGAAACTCGCCGCCTTGCAGTTTTACCAGCTTGCAATTCCTCCTCCGATACCGCCGGAAGGCAGCTTCGATCGAACAGCAGCAGCGCGTGGCGAAGCGATCTTCAAGGGTAAGGCGACTTGTAGCCAGTGCCACGTACCGCCGCTCTTTACTGAGCCGGGGTGGAATGCGCACAAGCCTGCGGAGATAGGCATCGACGATTTCCAGGCGAACCGTTCCCCTGACGGAACCTATCGCACAGCTCCACTACGTGGACTCTTCGCACATATGAAGGGCGGCTTTTACCACGACGGTCGTTTTGCAACTTTGCTCGATGTGATCAACCACTACAACAGTTTCAAGAAATTGAATCTGAGCGACGGAGAGAAGCATGACCTTGTCGAATTTCTGAAATCGCTCTAAGGTTACGTCATAAGGAGGAGAGATATGGCAAGTCCTGCAAGTATCGGTGGACATCCGGTTCATCCGATGCTCATTCCATTTCCGATAGGTCTTTGGGCTTTCTCACTCGTTGCAGATATCATTTACCTCTGGCGTGGTAATCAAGTGTGGAGGAACTACATTGCGTTCTACACGCTCTTGGGGGGTATTATCGGTGCAGTCGCGGCAGCAGTGCCCGGACTTATCGATTGGCTATCGATAAAAGATCGCAATGTCGTCAAAATCGCTAACTGGCATGCCCGCCTCAACGTGAGCGCGCTATTGATATTCGCGGCGAGCTTTTATCTGCGCACGACAAAAGGCTCTGCGCTTGTAAGTGAGGCTTACACCATTCCCATCGCGCTGTCCGTTCTCGGTGTCATCCTTATCTCAATCTCAGGGTACCTGGGAGGTGAGATGGTCTTCAGACACGGCGTTGCAGTCGATCAACAACCGGACACTGGGACAAAAATGTAACAATGATCGCGTGAAGACCTTTTTGGCCGGAGCTGCTTGAGTAGCCCACGCAGCGTCTCGCTTTGGTCGTTGCCCTCGTTGTTTCGCTGGGTGCTTCTGCGAAAACGAGGGTGACGACAGCGGCTGAGCACAACCGGGGTAGATACTCGAAGGAAACTTAGGATCGTCCAAATGGAAACATCATTCACATCCGTCGGTGTCTTTGCCTTAATCGGGCTGGGACTCGTGTTTGGTCTCAAGCACGCGACCGAAGTCGACCACGTCGTGGCCGTATCGGCGATGGTAAGCGAACACCGCAACGTCTTGCGTTCAGCAGTCGTGGGCGGCTTATGGGGTGCAGGACATACTGCATCGCTCGTCGCAGTCGGCGTGCTGGTATTGGTGTTTCGCGTTGCGATCCCGCAGCGAGTGGCAAACTGGCTGGAGTTTGGCGTGGCGTTAATGATCATCGGGCTTGGCGTGTTGGCGATGAGCAAGGTATTGCGCAGGCGCTCTGGCATTCAAGTGCATCGGCATCTGCACCGGCACAGCCACGATGCACCGTCGCACGTGCACATTCATTTTCACGAACCCGGGACGAAACACGAAGGCGACGCAGCCTTACAACCGGCATCAGATTCATCTCACGCATCTCACTCACATGCGATATCGCGAGTCGGTTTCAAACCGCTCCTCGTCGGGGCAATGCACGGTCTGGCGGGATCGGCAGCGCTAACTTTGCTGGTGCTGGCGCAAATACAATCCGTGTCGTTGGGTTTGCTTTACCTGGCCCTATTCGGGATTGGATCCACCTTTGGCATGCTGGTTATGTCTGGTCTCATCGGGCTGCCTTTTGCGCTCAGTGGACGACGGCTCACCGGTCTCAACTACGGACTACAAACTGCTGCGGGCGGTTTGAGTATTGCTTTCGGGCTCTGGTATGCGTATGCGACCGTCGTCGCGACTGGCCTCTGGCGTACGATTCTATAAACTTGCCTATTGACCGATAGGCGGATCGGTGGCAGTCGCCGGCTGTGTCGGGTTGACATGAATCGTGTTGCTGTCGGAGTCGAGGTAGAAATGATTTTTCCCGGTAGCGCCGACGCCTTCAGTGACCTGTGGATCGGAGTTGATTGCGAAGCCGGGCTGGGTCGATGTGGATTTAGCAATTACACGCATCTGGAATACGTAACCGTCAACTACCGGCGTGGTGCCGGCGAACCGAGTGTCGAGCAGGCCCTCCTTCAGCATTTCGTCGAACGTTCCGAATGCGCTGCGCTGGTGGGAGTTGTAAAATAGCATTTGTTGCTCTGCAATTGTTCTCAGTTCCTTAATCGCGGCGGCCTCATTTGTCGATCTCACCGCAGCTTTCCAGCCGGTTACGCCGACAGCGATCAGAATGCCAATGATCGCAATAACGATCATCAGCTCAATCAGTGAAAAGCCGCGTTCGGCTGCACGTTGTCTTTGATCCAATTTCATAAAAACTCCTCGTGCATCATTACACGTGTGAAATAACTGATGGTTCCCGTGATTATGTCGAACCTTGGCCCAACCAGGAACCCTCCAGTGTAATCAAGCTGAACTAGTTTACTACAGCCGAGTCTGGAACGTCATGTCACGACGTTCGCGCGTAGTGGTGAAAACTGACGCATTACCATGGCTGCTAGGGTTTGACGTGCGGGAGCGAGTTTTAGCATGTAGAATGAAGGGAATTTGGACTGGATTGAGGAGCTAGTTGATGAGACGTCTCGAACCGGTAAAAGGGCAGTCGCCGCTGGTGACCGCTGAGGCGGTCGAAAAGATCGAGCGTCTGCAGCAGGCAATCGAGACGGTTATCAAGGGAAAAGCGGAAGCCGTCCGGCTTGGCATAGTTACGCTCATTGCCGGTGGACACCTGCTCGTTGAAGATGTCCCGGGAGTTGGCAAAACCACCCTCGCGCACGCCCTGGCCCGCGCGCTTCATTGCACCTTTCAACGCATCCAGTTTACGTCTGACCTCCTGCCGTCTGATGTTATCGGATTATCGATTTACAATCAGCACTCGGGGGTGTTTGAGTGGAAACCCGGGCCAATCTTCGCGAATGTTGTGTTGGCTGACGAGATCAATCGCACCACGCCAAAGACGCAGTCTGCCCTCTTGGAGGCGATGGCTGAACGGCATGTGACAGCCGAAGGCGTTACCCACCCTCTACCGGCGCCGTTTATCGTGGTGGCAACTCAAAATCCAATTGAACACCACGGCACCTACCCGCTGCCTGAGTCGCAGCTCGATCGGTTTATGTTGCGGCTGCGCATTGGCTATCCGGCGGTAGACGACGAAAAACAAATCCTACGGGACCGAGAATACAGCGATCCCCTCAATGATGTGCGGCCCGTAATGTCGGCCAGCGAAATTGTCGAACTACAGCAAAGCGTCGCCGATGTTTCCGTGGATGACGCACTGGTTGAATACCTGATGCGTATCGTGGCGGCCACCCGCGACTCTGAAATGCTGGATTTAGGCGTCAGCCCGCGCGCAACTTTGTCGCTCTTCCGCGCTGCGCAGGCACTGGCGCTGACTGAAGAGCGTTCTTATTGTATTCCCGATGACATTAAGCGTCTCGTCCTGCCAGTTTTTGCCCACCGCATACTCGTAAGCACACGGTTCGCTTCATCGCTGCGCCGCAGCGAAGAGGCGGAAGCGGTTCTGACAGAAATAATGAAAACGGTAAGCGTGCCGCTGTAGGAAGGATGAAGGCGGAAGGCGGAAGGATGAAGGATGAAGTAGGGAAAAACAAACGCTCTCTATCTTCATCCTTGATCCTTCCGCCTTCATCCTTACAGAAGTGGCGCAATGCAATCCTGGGAACACTCCTGGTAGCCGCCGGTCTTGCCGCCGCTCTGGTCACTGTCTTAGCTCGTCACACAGACAACTATGCGCTCGCAGCGGTGGCTGCGGTCCTGTCGCTGGTAAGCGCAGCGCTGATGCTGATCTTCATCGTGCCGCCGCTGGCGCGTTCCGCGCGTCTTGAAGTTAAGCGTTTTGATTTTCCAATTGAGGTAACCAGCGGGGGCGGCATCTTCCTGATCATTTTGACGGTGGTTGGTTTCGCCGCCTGGAATACCGGAAACAATCTTCTCTTCATGATCTTCTCGCTGCTTTTTTCCACTCTGTTTGTGGGTGGTGTTGCGGCGCGAGCTTCGTTGCGCGATCTAATCGTCTCGGCGCGTTTTCCTGACCACATCTTCGCCGGTGAAGCAGCGCCCGTCATCGTTACACTGCGAAACGCCAAACGCTTATTGCCCTCATTCTCTATTCTTATCGAAGCGCGTGGGCCCGGCGACTCGGCCAACGAACGCAAACGGAAACGCCTCTGGCAGCGTTATGTCAAACGGCCGCTGGCCTATTTTACTTACGTGCCGCATCGCGCTGCCGCGGAACAGCGAGTTGAGCAATTGTTTGTCAGCCGCGGTCACGTGCTGATCAATGGGTTCGAATTGTCCACGCGTTTCCCGTTCGGATTTTTTCGCTTCCGCCGGCGGCTCCGCGCCCGCAATGTGGACATCGTGGTTTACCCGAAACCCGAACCTATTGGCGACGAGCTCCACTTGCTTCCCACCTATGCAGGACGAATGGCATCGGTGAGACGTGGCATGGGTCAGGACCTTTTTTCTCTTCGCGACTATCAACCGCAAGATGACCTGCGTCACATCGATTGGAAAGCAACCGCGCGCTCTCGAAATCTGACCGTGCGCGAGTTCACCGCCGAGGACGAGCGGCGCATCACTATTGTTCTCGATACCCGAGATCTGTCTGAATCCGCTGAAGATAACTTTCTACAAAGGTTTGAGGTGGGCATCGTCCAGGCTGCCTCACTTTTGAAACACTTTATCGACGAACGCGCGGAGGTTCGGTTGATGCTCGGAGACGACCTGGGACGCTACGGTTGCGGGCTCAAACACCTCTATACTTGTCTGCGCAGGCTTGCGCTAGTGAGCCCCCAAAAAGAAGACGGCGACGTGGAACTTTCGACATCCGTTAGCGACCCCGCAAGCGTGAAGGACGATAATGCGTTTGATGAGGACTACGCCATTGTCCTGACCACCGCGCCGCCTGGCTCAATTCCAGCCAGGATCTGGCGAGCAGCCCACGTAATCCACGTTTGAAGAGATTTTGGCTATCCGTTTATCCGTTTAGCGAGCGGACTTCTCCGCCGTCCGGACGCAGAGGTGCGCTCTCTGAAATGAATTCTCGGTTTGGTCAGCTAGCGCAGATCAAATGATGTTATAGTGAACGACTTGCGTCCCACCTCTTCGAATCTCTATACAAATTTCCTTGTCGGGAGAAACTTTTGATGGCTACGTTTGCGCCAGCCAAATCAATTCCTACCCCAACCTATCCGGCCGTAATTCTGCGACTGGTAGCTGCTTGTTTTTTTCTATCCGGCGCGACCGGCTTGATTTACGAAGTACTCTGGGCACGCATGCTGGGTCTCGTGTTCGGAGCGACCACGCTGGCGGTGAGCACGGTGCTGGCCGCGTTCATGGGCGGCCTGGCGCTGGGCAGCGCACTGGCCGGGCTAACCGGAACCAGAGTTAAACGGCCGGTACGCGCTTATGGGCTGCTGGAAATTGGTATTGCTCTTTACGCGCTCGCCGTGCCTCTGCTGTTTAGCCTGGTCGACAAGCTCTACGCCCTCATCTGGCAGCAATTTCATCCGGGCTTTTTTGTTTTTAGTCTCTGGCGGTTCCTGCTCTCATGCGTAATGCTGCTCATCCCCACGACTCTTATGGGCGCTACGTTGCCGCTGCTTTCAGCCGCATTGGTGAGATCCGCGGGCCAGACATCAACTTCGGTAACCAAGCTTTACACTCGTAACCTTGCCGGAGCGATCTGCGGCACTCTCGTTGCCGGGTTCTTACTGTTGCCAACCTTTGGCGTGCGGGCCACGATCTATACCGCCGCGATGATCAACATCATAATCGGCATGGTTACGATCCTTGCCGACCGGCGAACTGAAACTGTATCCAGTGCCGCAACAGACGATCCGCGCGCGCCCTCAATAGAAGAATCGGTATTTGGAATAGACAAGTCCCCACCAAACAGTCACGTCATGCACGAACCCACATCTGACCATGCGGGGACCGCGGTCGATGCAAAGTTCTGGTTGCTTTGCGCCTTCGTTTCCGGCTTCGTGACAATCACTGCGCAAGTCGCCTGGACGCGCATGCTCGCAATGATCATCGGCTCGAGCACCTACGCCTTCAGCATTGTCGTCGCTCTTTTCCTGCTGGGCTTGTCGAGTGGAGCATTCGTGATTGCGCGCAAAAGCCTTGCCGGCAAACTGCGAGCGGCTGTGCTCAAAATAGAGCTTGCGACCGCCCTTAGTCTATTTCTCAGCCTCGTCGTGGTGAACCTGATTCCCGGGTTGCTGATTGCCACCGGTCTTCGTTTGCACATTGGCAGTTGGGGCGGACTGCTTACGTTGCAGATCATTTCAGCCGCTCTCTTGATTCTTCTTCCAGCATTCCTGATGGGAATGATCATGCCGCTCGTGCTGGTTTGGGCGGGCACTAACACCAAAAACCAATCGGTGCGACTTGTTGGCCGCACTTACGCAGTGAACACCATCGGCGCGATCGTGGGCGCGTTTGGCGCCGGGTTTGTTTTTATCCCGAGATTCGGCACGCGATTCACAATCCTTTTTGCTGCGGCACTTTGCCTGATTGTTGGCTGGTTCGCCTATCAACCTAAAGTTGAGGTCCAAGATCGCGATCTCCATCGGGCAGTTGCCGCCGGCCTCACCCTGGTTCTAGTCATTGCGCTATTTCTGGCGGCGCCCAAAATGCATTTAGCTAATCTTTCTATCGGCGCATACGACAGTCTGGTGCGCGTGCTGGCAAAGTCGCGCGGAGGCGTTGGCGAGGGGTCGGGCCAGCAAGGTGGTCCGGAGATACATGAACTGCTGATGTACGAAGAAGGCCCAACTGCGACGGTTTCAGTGCGCAAAGACTGGGACATAACGTCGATGGCTATCAACGGCCGTACAAACGCATCAGACCGGGAAGACATGCCCACCCAGGTAATGTTGGGCCAGCTGCCCCTGCTTTTAGCGCCGAACCTGAAGAAAGCCCTGGTAGTGGGCTATGCGACTGGAGTTACAGCGGGCGCCATGTTGCAGTCGCCGATCGAGTCGCTCGAATGTGTGGAGCTCGAACCAGCGACGGTCAACGGCTCACGCTTTTTTGAGCACGTGAATAACCACCCGCTGGACGATCCGCGTCTGCATTTGATCATCGAGGACGCGCGTACCTACTTGCGTGTTACGCCCACGCGCTACGACATAATCGTCAGCGAGCCCAGCCATCCCTGGGTGCCGGGCGTAGCCAATCTTTTTACACAAGAGTTTTTTCAGTTGGGCCATGACCGGCTGAATGACGACGGAATTTTTGTTCAGTGGCTGCAGATATACCAGCTCTCAACCGACAGTTTGCGCTCCGTCCTGGCAACTTTTCATAAGACGTTTCCGCATGTGTTGGTTTTTCGAGTGGAGGGCGCATGGAAAGGAAAAGACCTCCTCCTCGTCGGCAGCACATCTCCTTTAACGTTGGACAGGATAAAGGAGCGGATTAGCGACCCACGCATTTCAGCCGAGCTCGCGCGCGTAAATATCAAGAGCGAAGCGGACTTAAGAGCATGGTATGTCTGCGATGAAACGCGATTGGCGCCGGCAGTAGCAGGGGCAGTCATTAACACCGACGACAACATGCACATTGAAACGACAGTGCCGCGCGAAGCGTTTCGTCCCCTCCTGGAAACTAATGCAACATGGATTGAAAGTCTGGGAACCAAATGAGTCCGGAGTCTGGAGTCTGGAGTCTGGAGTCTGGAGTCTACAGTGAAATTATACGGACCCGCTTCGAGCAGCCTTCCTCAGGTGAGCTGCCAGAACAAAAGTCATCCTTCCGATCTCCTCAAGCAAGTTATACAGCTCCTCAAAAGCCTCTGCTGAGAGGTACGCTAAATCGAGAGCAACGTAGAGATGCGATTGCACCTCTGATACCGAAGCATGCGCCATGCTCAGGAAGTTCGCAAACTCCTTGTCGGAATGACGGCCATATCCTTCGGCGATATTTGCCATGACGGACACGCTTGCCCGCTGGACCTGATTTCGAAGCCCAAAGTCCTGGGCAAATCGTACTGAACCTGTCACGTTGTAGATTCTGTTTGTGAGTCGTCGCGCTTTTTGCCAAGCCTTAATATCCTCAAATTTCTTAAACGTTGCCATTGTTTGGCTCCTTTCTGGTCGTGGTCAATAAGCGGTTTTGTTGAGGTGAATTCTCTACGTCTAAAGTAAGCGGACTCCAGACTCCAGACTCCAGACTCCAGACTCAAGACTCCAGATTCGAGACTATCAAATCAGCGGCGGTCTCACCGCTGCGAATGCAATCGGGAATGCCGAGTCCCGTATAAGCATTGCCGGCAAGCGCGAGGCCGGGCAGGGAAGCGACACGCTCTCTAATTCGCTTGACTCTTTCGAGGTGACCCAGGCGATACTGCGGCATCGAACGCTTCCACTTCGAGACCTCTGCAAACAGCGGCGCCTGTTTTATTCCCAACAGATCACGTAGGTCAGAGCACACTCGCGAGATCAATTCATCTTCATTGAGCTCAAACATCTCGGGCTGCAACACTCCGCCCACAAACGCGCGTAGCAGCGCGTGACTCTGCGGCGCACGGCCTGGAAACTTCACACTGCTAAACGTACAAGCGATCACAGAGCGCCCTTCAATAAATGGCACGACGAAGCCGAAACCGTCGAGCGGATGCGGAATATCTTCTCGCTTGTGGGCCAGATTGATTGTAGCGCTCGAGGCGTAGGAAATTCCGTCCAATTCCGAAGCCAGTTGAGCATCGACACCACTCACTAAACGCGCACTGACATACGCGGGCAGCGCGAGACATAAGGCGTCTGCAACGAAGATCCCGTCGCGATTGGTTCTAACTTTCCATTTGGGTGTCGCATCGCCTTCTTCGCGTTCCAGGGCAAGAGACTCAACGGCAGTGTTTATTCGAATAGGGCTTTGACCAAAACCGTTGGCTGGGGAAATTTGAGATTTGAAATCTGCGAACTCAGAGTTGCAAATTGAGGTTTGAGAGCCGAAATTTAGGATTCTTTCTTCGAGTTTGTCAGTGAGTAACTGCATGCCATGATCAAAGGAAAGGAAAAGACTGTAACGAGCACCGCTGGTTTCCTGCCCACTATCGGAACGCTGCCTTGTGGTTGAGCTTCTGCTTTGTTTGCGCAGCGCGCGAATTAAGCTGCGGTGTTCCCGCTCCATTTCCAGGAAGCGAGGCATCGTCGCGCGCAAGCTTAGCTGTTCGGGATCTGCTGTGTAGATTCCGCCCACCATCGGCTGCGCCATGCGTTCAAGGGCTTCACGTCCCAGTCGGCGCCTGACGAATTGAGCCAGGCTTTCATCAGCCGTGGCATCGGCAGTGGCATCGTTATCTCTTTCCATATTGCCGTTTGGATTGCCTCGCGGTAAGAGCAGGTCCAGCGCCATTCTGGCTTTACCCGCCCAACTAAAAATGTCACTTTTAATAAAAGGCCAAAATCGAGAGGGCGCCAGCAGATGAAATCCTTCAGGCACAGGCAGCAACCGGCCCTGCCTCACTATGAAACTGCGGCGATGGATCTCATTTGTTTCTATGAGGTGAGATTCAAGGCCGAGGCGCCTGGTCAGTGCCAGTGCTTCCGGCTTTTCCGAGATGAAAGAATCGGGTCCGCTTTCGAGAAGAAAACCGTCGCGCTCACGAGTCTGAACAATGCCGCCAAGCCTACTGCCGGCTTCGAGCAGAGTTAGATCAACTTGCTTTCCCGACTCGTGTTGGCGCTCGATTAGCCTGTGTGCTGCCGCCAGGCCAGTGATGCCGCCGCCAATTATTACGACGCGTTTCATCTCAGTATTAAGTCGGACGAATTAAGTCGGCCGAAATTAAGTCGGCCGAGATTTCTCTAGACTCGCCTGCGGCTTCGCCGCCGGACAGTGCGGTAAGGCTCCGCCTTACCGTTACGTCTTTAATATAAGTGGAGGCTACGCCTCCGATTCATGAGGCGGAGCCTCAAAAGATCAATGAGAGAGCCTCGGTAAGGCCGAGCCTTACCGCACTGTGCGGCGGCAAAGCCGCAAGCGAAGAGTGACCGATACACATCAAGTCAACATTTCCGCACGTTCGTTGTAAGTTTTGTCAAGCGTTTTTGTCGGTAAATATTATAAGTCTAAAGAACAACAACCCGGCCGGCAGACATCGCCGCGTGGTCCGTCGGTACCGAGAAATCGTCGAGGAGTTTCCGGGTCGATGCGTTCCATTATCAATTCACGAATCATTCCTATAAAAGCCGGGTGTGTCCCCGCCGTGGCGGCGCGAACCATATTCAAGCCAAGTTTCTCAGATAGTGCCCTGGCTTCAGTATCCAGATCGTAAATGATTTCCATGTGGTCGGAAACAAATCCTATAGGAGCCACAACCACATCTTCGGCTCCGCCTGCCCGCAACTCCCGCAGATGTTCGCAAACCTCCGGGCCCAGCCAGGGCTGTGTCGGTGACCCGCTGCGACTTTGAAATACCAGCCGCCATTCTTTGACATCAAGTCTGTCCGAAATCAGCCGGCTGGTTTCCCGAAGCTGCGATTCATAATCACAGTTCTTGGCCATTGACTCAGGAATACTGTGCGCGGTGAAGGCGATCTGCGCCCGGGACCTGCTCGCTTCAGGAATCTGTTCAAGTGCAGCCCGAATATGCGCGACGTTTGCTTCGATGAAGCCGGGATGATTGTAGAAGGCCCGCAACTTCTCTACGTGTGGCGCGTCTGGTCCAACCGACGCGCGCGCGCGTTCGATGTCTTCGAGATACTGGCGGCAACTCGAATAAGAGCTGTAGGCCGAAGTTACGAAAGCAAGCGCATTCTTCACTCCGTCAGCACGCATTTTACGCAAGGTGTCCGCAAGCATGGGATGCCAATTGCGGTTGCCGAAATAGATGGGTAGGCGCGGCCCCTTCGTTTCCAGTTCCTGGCCCAACGCTGCAATCAGCTTTCGGTTCTCTCCATTTATCGGGCTGACACCGCCAAAGAGTTCATAGTGCTTCGCAACTCCGATCATGCGCTCGCGCAGCACATTTCGCCCATGTAATACATTTTCTAGGAATGGCATGACGTCGTCCATTCCTTCGGGTCCACCGAAAGAAACTACCAACAAAGCATCGTAGCCGGAGTCTGGAGTCTGGGTTGGATTCATGATTTCGAGATGAGGAAATACGATGCCGACCCTTACCTCCGGACACGAGACTCCTGACTCATCTCATGCACCGCATGCACCAGTGCGATCACATTCTCCACCGGCGTCTCCGGCAGGATGCCGTGTCCCAAATTGAAGATATGCCCCATTCGTCCCCCGGCCTGGTCCAGTAACAATCTAACTTGCGCGCGAAGATGCTCGCGATTGGCAAACAACGCTACCGGATCGAGATTGCCCATGACCGCAGTATCATGGCCGATCCGCTGCCATCCTTCGTCGAGTCGCACACGCCAATCGAGCCCAATAACGTCTCCTCCTGCTTCGCGCAGCAACTCGAGTAGAGACGACGTGCCGGTGCCAAAGTGAATCACCGGAGTTCCCGCCCTTACACCTCTAATGACGTTGCGCGTATGCGGCAGTACGTATTCACGATAATCGTCAGGACTGAGAGTTCCGACCCAGGAATCAAACAATTGCACTGCCTGAGCGCCCGCTTCTACCTGCGCGTTGAGATACTTAATTAATCCGCGAGAGACCAACGACATCATTGCATGCCAGGCGCCGCTGTCGTTGTACATCAGCGACTTCGTATGTATGTAGTTTTTGGAAGCACCACCTTCAACGATGTAAGACGCAAGCGTAAAAGGGGCGCCAGCGAACCCAAGCAGCGGCAGATCACTGCGAAGCGCGGCGCGTGTTTCTCTGATAGCAGCGAAAACGAAGTCGAGCGCACCTGTATCCTCAATCTCACGCAGATGTTTTACGTCCGTAGCCGAACGCACCGGATTGTGTATTAGCGGGCCATCACCTTTGCTAAATTCCAGTTGCAGACCCATCGGCTCGATGATCAAAAGAATGTCGGCAAAAATAATTGCCGCATCCACTCCCAGCCGTTCAGCCGCGGTGACCGTAACCTCCGCTGCAAGCGAAGGCGTTTTGCACAACTCAAGAAAACTCAGACGCGCGCGTACTTCGCGATATTCCTGCATGTAGCGTCCCGCCTGACGCATCAACCAGATGGGCGTGTAGGGAACCGTTTCACGCCGGCAGGCCCGCATGAAAACACTATTATGCAGCGGTCCAGTAGAGTTGGATTCGACCTTCAAATTAAGTGCTCCGAAATTCTGGATACCTTCCGAAATCACGGACGAAAATTTTTGCAACTTTCCCGCTGCCGACGCGTTAAATTCTTCGCCAGGGGAGTGAGCCGAAGCGTCCTTTTCTGTCGACGAACACGTGCAACGATTCAGACTACAACAAACCGGTGAAGAGCAGGTAGCGACCACCACCAGCATAAGGACTGTAACCAGCGCCTGGAAGCAACCTTTGCCTGTGCCGCCGAGGCTGGTTGGAAGAAAAATCGAACTACCTCCGTCTAACGTTTGGGCCTCGCGAGGTTCGAGGAATTTCAACTTTAGAGCTCTGACTTCGTCTAGTTTCTGAGCGGTCTGGTTAACACCCTTACTCGTTGTAGCGTCCTTATCAATGTGACTCGTGTTCCGGATTTTGCGACCACTGTCCAAATACTATGAAACGCCTCATACTTGCCGCCGCGGTGGTCTTCCTCCTCTCGCCTCTCGCGCGCGGCCAATCAACGCCGGCAAGGCAGTCAACTACATCGAGCAGTGATAAGACCGGGGCAACTGCTAATCCTTCCCCGTCAGCCACCCCGAGCCCGGAAGCTTCGCCTGCGCCGGAGCCAACCACAGATTCGACGCCAGGGGCGAAACCCAATTCCGATTCCACTGCAGCGGTGAATCCTGCGAATACAGCAAAATCTGGCTTCGTGCTTCCTCCGGAAAAAGCGCAACCAGTGAAGCTGCCGCTGTTCGCCAAGCCCCCGGTTGTTGACGGCAAGCTCGATGATGAAGTCTGGAAATCTGCGGCGGTCTTCAGGGACTTTTACCAGTGGCGGCCGAGCGACACGTCGGCGGCGTCGGCGCGAACGGAGGCCTTCATAGGTTACGACTCGCGCTTCATCTATTTCGGCTTTCGCGCCTACGATGACCCTTCTAAAGTTCGCGCCTCGGTAGCGAAGCGCGATTCAATTTTTGACGACGATTCGGTTGGGCTTTTGCTCGACACTTTCAATGACAAGCGGCGCGCTTACGAACTTTTCTTTAACCCGCTGGGTGTTCAGGCGGATGGAATTCTTACCGAAGGCGGGAATGACGACTTTAGTGTAGATATTGTGATGGAGTCCAAAGGATCTTTGACACCCGATGGTTATACCGTCGAGGTGGCTATACCCTTTAAGTCGCTTCGCTATGAGGCCGGCAAAGGAAAACTGTGGGGCGTTCATATCTTGCGGCAGATAAAGCACGTCAACGGTGAACAAGATTCCTGGATGCCCATATCTAAAGACCAGTCGGGTTTGCTTAGTCAGGCGGGCCACATCACCGGTCTCGATGGTATTTCAACTGAGCGCACCCTCGAGTTAATTCCGAGTCTCACGCTATCGGAGACGGGTAAGCGCAAAGCTCCGATTACTGTAGCGCAGATCGCTTCAGGTGGAAGGTTCGTCAACGAACCAATTAAGTTTGATTTAGGCTTAACCGGTAAGTACAGCTTGACGCCGCAGGTAACGCTGGACTTCGCTGTTAATCCTGACTTCGCCCAGGTTGAGTCAGACCAGTTAGTGGTTACCGCCAATCAGCGGTTCCCGATCTTCTTTGAAGAGAAGCGGCCATTCTTCCTTGAAGGCATCGACATTTTTCAAACGCAGATTGCTGCCGTTCACACGCGGGCTATAATCGATCCTGATTATGCGGTGAAGTTGACTGGAAAAGTTGGTCGCAACACTTTTGGTTTGTTGCTGGCCTCGGACAACGGTCCAGGTAACTTCAGCGAAGATGAACGGCCCAACACTAGCCCCAGATTACTCGACAAGAATGCATCCGTCGCAATCCTGCGATTGAAGCGCGACATTGGCAAGTCCGACTCCTTCGTTGGTTTCCTGGGAACCTATAGACGTTTTGTCGATACCTACAATGAACTAGCTGGGTTCGATGGTCGATTTCGGGTCAATAAACAGACGACCTTTAGCTGGCAAGCGCTGGGCACGCGCTCTCGCCGCCCATTCTTCTTCCCGGAAGAAGGAAAGACTCTCGACCGGAAAGAGAATGGCTTCATCTACGCCGTGGACTACAACCAGAACGGCCGCCACTTTGGTCACGAGCTCTCGGTCGTTGGTCGCACCCGTTACTATCTCGCGGATGTTGGCTTTAATCGCCGCAATAATACGAACAATCCTAATTGGTTTATTCGCTACAACTCGGAGCCGAAACCGAAAGCGCTTCTGATCTCGTGGCGAGTCTATACAGATTTCTCGGCAAATTTTGATTGGCAGGGTCGCTCGCAAAATGCGAATCACGAAATGCAAATCCAGTTTAGTTTGAAGCGAGAGACCTTCTTTGGCGTCGGGTCCGATAAAGGCTACGAACGCGTGTTTGAAAGTGAGTTTGGACCGAAACGACAGCCCGGTTCCAATTGCGTCGTTAAAAACACCTGCACTTTCGCGGGAGATGATAACGAACGCTCAACGTCGAACCACGGCCTTTACATGTTTGGCGGTTCGACGTTGAGCAAGAAGTATAATTTTAACTTTTTCGTAAACCGGCGTTGGGGTGATCTCGATTTTGACTTCGGCGCCGGTCCGAAATTCCCGCGGGTAAGTCCGACGGCGCTGGCCCAACGAAACGCGTTCGCGGCCGGCCTTTGCACTGGAAACAACCAGCCGGCGGTTTGCAATGCGCCGCAGGATCCTGGACCTGGCGACTTCTTGCATCTGGATGGGGGCATAACATACCAGCCGACAACCGCCTTAAAGGCGACTCTCAGTTTCACCAAAGAGAGGTTGAGGCGCTACGACACTGGCCTGCTGGCGTTCGATGAAAACATCATCTCGCTACGCAGCACATATCAGTTCAGCCGCTTTCTGTTTGCACGTGGGCGCATCGATTTTGATTCGATACAGTCGAACTATAAAGGACAATTTCTGCTGGGCTACACGCCCAATCCAGGCACCGCTCTCTATGTAGGTTACAACGACGATCTCAATCGCCGCGGGTTCAATCGATTTTCGGGCCAACTTGAGCCAGGCTTTCGCCGCAATGGCCGTACTTTCTTTATCAAGATGTCTTACCTGTTTCGCAAGAGTTTTTAAGCTATTAGACTGTTTTCGAAACTATTTCAGAGAACTTTTGGTTGGGACGAAACGTAGAACGTGCAACGGAGGGCGCCGGCGAATCTTTAGCTAGCAAAGCGCGGCTCCCGACTTTGGTTTGAATCTTCCCCAAACGGCCCCACAGGGTTTCCGGCAGCGCGAGTCTATTATCGATCGTCGATCGTAATGAACATCAGCGTTGCCTTTTCTCGCTTAACAATTGCAGTAGCTTTTTCTGTATCGCTGGGCTGTAAAGATTAAGGTCCGGAACAAGGAGGAGGTCCTCTATGAAAACTCCAGTTCTGGTTCTTAGCCTTCTACTTGTTTTCTCGCAGAGTGCCGTGGCCCAGTCAACAGATGCGGCGACCGGGGCCGCTCCTGCTGCCTCGGCCGCGAGTCCGGCTTCGACGCCTGTCGCATCTCCCACACCTTCAGCCCTTCAGCGTTCTGCATCCCCGGTCGCAACTCCAAACACGAGTACAACTGCCCAATCTCCAGCCGCGAAGGGCGTGGTTGCATTGCCGGCGGAAAAAGCGAATCCGGTGACTATTCCGAAATTTGCGAAGGCACCGCTGATTGACGGCAATCTAAACGATGCAGTGTGGCAGAGCGCCGCGGTGCTGAAAGATTTCTATCAGATCGATCCGGGAGACAACGTCGCTCCGTCAAAACCGACCGAGGTTCTCCTGGGTTACGATTCAAAGTTTCTTTATCTCGCTTTCCGCGCGTTCGATGAACCTGACAAAGTCAGATCCACGGTTGCCAAACGCGACAACATCTTCAGCGACGACTATGTGGGTTTCTTCCTCGATACTTTCAATGATCGACGCAAAGCCTTCGAGGTGTTCTTCAACCCGCTTGGTATTCAGGGTGACGGTGTTCTCACTGAAGGAGCAGGCGAAGACTTCAGCGTAGACTTGTTGTTGGAATCGAAGGGCATCATTGGCGAAAACGGATACACAGTTGAAGTAGCAATTCCTTTCAAATCGCTGCGCTACGAAGCGGGCAAAGGGAAACTCTGGGGCGCTCACTTCTTTCGTCGCATCCAGCGCTTCAATCGCGAGCTGGATTCCTGGATGCCCTTTTCGCGCAGTATCTCCGGTAATCTAAACCAGGCTGGGCATCTTACCGGTCTTGAAGGCATTTTGGCGGAGCGCACCCTGGAGTTAATTCCCAGCCTGACTCTTTCGCAGAGCGGCAGATTTGTGCGTTCTTTTGGCGTTTTCCCCGGCACGGCTGCGGCTGTAACAGATCCGGGACGAGTGGTAAACGAACCCATCGGATTTGATCCGGGGCTGACGGCGAAATTTACGCCAAGCTCCGCTCTTACACTCGACCTGGCAATTAACCCGGATTTTGCACAAGTCGAAGCAGACCAGTTGGTAGTTACAACTAACCAGCGCTTTCCGATCTTCTTCGGCGAAAAGCGGCCCTTCTTTCTCGAAGGCATAGACATTTTTCGTACACCGGTCACAGCCGTGCACACCCGCGCTATTGTCGATCCTGATATTGCGGTCAAACTCTCCGGCAAGCGCGGTCGCAACACGTTTGGTTTGATGATGGCCTCTGACAATGGGCCGGGAAACCTGAGCGCGGACGATCGTGGCAACCTCGCCGTTTGCCTGGAACGCCGAGCTATTGATCCGAGGGTTGTTTGTAATAACGAGCGCTTCCTCGATAAGAACGCTTACATCGGTGTGCTGCGTCTCAAGCGCGATATTGGCAAGGGCGAGAACACCATCGGCATCCTCGCTACCACTTATAATTTCATCGAGAAGCATAACGACCTGGGCGCTGTAGACGGACGTTTCCGCCTCGACAAGCAAACGACCTTTAGCTTTCAGCTACTCGGCACAACTTCGCGAAACTTCTTTTTCGATCCGGAGCAGGGCAAGAGTAACTATCGAACCGGAAATGGTTTGGGCTATGCGATCGACTACAACGTGTCGGGCCGCAACTTTGGCTGGGAACTTTACGGCGAAGGGTATACGCGTGATTACCGCGCAGATGTGGGGTTCTTCGGCCAAACCAATACCAACTTTAGCAGTGCCTTTGCCCGCTACGACACTGACCCGAATCCGAAGGCTAAAATCATCAGCAGAAACTTTCATAATTTCAGTTGGATTGGTTATGACTTTCAGGGGCGGATTCAAAACTGGGAGAGTGAGTTTTATGCGCAGTGGCGGTTACCGCGCAATTCCTATTTTAGTTTGTCCTACGAACCAGCCTATGAGCGCATCCTTGAAGAAGAGTTTGGTCCCAAGCGCACCGCCACGCGGCAGGGGGCTTTCTACGGACCGGATGATGAGCGCTCGGTACAAAAGCATCACTTCTTTGTCTCCGGCAGTTCTCAATACAGCAAGAAGATTCAGTTTAATGCCCGGGCAGTTTTGCGCGTCAACCATCTCGATCTCGACTTTGGCGGCGGGCGGAAGTATCCGCGTGTCAGCCCGGCTGCGCTCCTGCTCGGGCAGGGTGCGCCGCTCGATCCAGGAGCAGGAAATCTGTTTGAGTTTAGCGGTGGCGTAACCTACCAGCCGACTAACGAGCTGCGCATGTCGCTCAATCTAGTCAAGAACAGGCTGAAACGAAGGGACACCGGGCTTACGGCTTTTGACGTCAATATTCTTACTTTCAGGGGCACGTATCAGTTCACGCGTGCCACCTTCGCGCGGGCTATCATCGACTACAATACCCTTAGCTCACGGCTGCGCGCGCAAGTTCTAGCGGG
>DASXQM010000147.1:0-15707 GCA_036507195.1 Pyrinomonadaceae bacterium
TAGCTGCGTTTTGGGCATAAAGGTACAAAAATAGCATCAAAGTCGCAGCGAAAGAGGTCACCAAAATGTGTTGGGATTAAAAAGGTATCCTACTACTTATCATTTAATGGCAACAGCGGGATTGTAATCGAGAACCCATGATCTGACAAGGCAGCAGCCGTTAATTTCCGCCGCACCTTTTTCTAAAGATCTACAATTCGTAATGACAGTCGCATGAGTCAGATGCGCGCACTGAAAATGGATGAATATCTTCTCGCAGTGATACCGAAGAAAGTAAGCAGCGGCTTTTGCCTGATATTGAACTTCCACCTAACGTTACGACATGACGTGACAGGTCATTTGGGTACAGTTCGACCTAAAGGTTAGCGTTTCTTAGCCAGTTGTCGAATTCTATCAGGCCCTCATAGACCGGGCTAAACTGGGCGATGGTCCACGAGGGTGCGTTAATAGTTGTGGTCACCCCGCGGATATGGGTGTGGGCTTGATCGTTGCGAACCGTTTTTAACGAGCCGAGCACCGATTTCAACTGATCCTTTTTTGCTTGATTGACGGCTTGTTCCATCCGTTCAAAACTCACTAACCCGATAACACCGATGAGCATTCGGCGAAAGTTGTTCTCGTAGTCAAACCCGAAGTTCTTCTTGACAAGAATTGTTTCAACAAACCTCAGATTGGCTGGCTCCGTCAAGTACCTGCGGGCACACCTAAGTACAACGTCATCCATTGACTCCTCAATCCAGCCACACAATTCTAGTATTGCCAATTTCGAGAGAAATAGTGGAGATCTTTGAGAGGTCGCCGGTCGACCGTAACTGGCGTTGATCGATCGGAGATTGCGTAAGATGTTAGTCTTCGAAATCACTAGTTACCGAAAATATTGACAGCGGCTTGCAAACGATCTATCACTCTTTCCCGCTTTGACAGCCCTTCGGCCAAAGCTGCCTCCGAGAATTCAGGAGCCGCTTGAAGGTCCGCAAACTTCTCGCGCAGGCTTTCAGGCGGTGTGTCAGGGTTGCGGCCAACACCCACAAGCAGAGCCTCTAGGATTGTGGTTGAAAGCTTTCTGGGCGCTTTCCCATCAAATACGTGAGTGTAAATAGGCTCCACTGTTCTGTTGAATAGGGCTCTCTTATTCGGAATGAAGATTTCGTTGGCATTTCGGTGTTCGTGCATATAATCGTTCAGAAACTTGGCGAGATGGCCACCGTAACGCTCGAAGCGTTCCTCAAATGCGAAAAATCTAAGTATTAGTTCCTGCTTGGTAAACCGAGAAGACTCCCCTGCTTTCATTCGGTTCAACCGCCGCCAGGCCGGATTGTCATCTAGCTCTTTCAATAGTTTGTTAAGAGACCCACCGTAGATGCAGTTTCGTATCTCCTGATTGTTGAGTTTCATTCCGCCTGTGTTGAGGCGATGGAAGATCGTAAAGAGATACTCTAGATGCTGACGCCGCTCTAGGTCACATCGCAATACCGTAATTGGAATAGTCAGGTTTTCGACCCGACTGTAGAAGTGATGTTTAGGTGATCCTGGCTCTTTAAGAGCTGACACATGTTGGCCAGCAAGGCCTTTATCTATGTCGTCCAACCTAGAAAGGCGCCAGTCCCCACCCTTAAGAAACTGAATAATCGTATTCAAGCGCTGCAGCCCGTCTATAACGATCCAGCGTTCCTTCTTATGATCAAATGCAAAACACATGCTAGGAATAGGAAGTCGCTTAGTTAAAGAATCGATGAAACGCGTTTGGTCAGGAGCGGACCATACTAAATCTCGCTGGAAGTCTGGCTGAATATCGAGGATCCCCTGCTCGTGCATTCGGAACAAGTCGGCACAGGACCGGAGTTCGTTATAGGCTACGATATCTTCTGGGGGTACCTCGGAGTAATCGTCTTCTTCAAACGACCTTCGTTCTAGCTGTTCTAGGGTTTCAGGCATTTTGTCAGCCTCTCAATGGCTCTATTCGGCGACTAGGATTATTGGGATACTGTTATGAGTCTAAACACAAGACCTTTTATGAGTCCTGACTCGAGCACTAGAACTAATATGTGGGCTTCATGGGATCAGCTCATGTCCCTGTCGCATCAGCTTAAGATGATACGTTCGGTTTCGCCCTTCACCATTAGATCGGATTTTGCCCTCGCCAAGCAAGATTCCAAGAAGGGACCACGAAAGATAGTTACGCATCTTACCCTCAGAGTCAGACTCAAGTCCGAGTTGGTGCGTAATTTCAGCGTTCGTCATCCCATCGGGATGGTGCCTGAGCTCAGATAGAATTGCTGCCTTGATCATCTCAAGACCCTCCTGAGACTTTTCGTAATTATTCACGACGCACCTCCAGCAAACTCAATTCCTAACTGTGTGATTGCGAAAAGCATTCAAGGGCACATGACGCTTTCAAAGTTGGGCGGCAGCATTAAAGGAATTGAGGAATTCATGGTTCACTCCTTACTCAGACCTCTCCTCGGCCCAGCGGTCGGAATTCGCGTCTATAGACCCCGAGGAGCAACCCGGCTATCGAAGCAAGGCGAATGAGGAGAAACCATCCAGACTGAGAGAGTTCTTTCATGAGGCGTTACCAAGTTGCAGATGATAGCTTGTAAGGACAAGTTCAAGCTAGCCCGTCACGCCAGGAGTTGTGCCTTCTTCTACAATCTGGCCTCGCCTTTGCCAAGTCGATAGAATCAGCTGCGAGCAAACAATAAACAGCAAAACCAAATTGCGCCACTTCAACCGTACTTCTGCCAGACAAGCGAATAGCGCCACAAGAGGTGCTGCTTGATCTTTGCCCCAGGCACCACCGAGCCGCAAAGGGCATGCACCTCACTCATCGTCGGATAAGTATCGTGACGCTCGTGGGCGGCCCAGGCGTCGCGCACTTCGCGACGAGGTAGTAGGCGGCCGTGATGTATCAACCTCAGGGAGGTGCTCACCGGGATGGCCAAAAGGTTTAAGAGTGAATCCGATAAGCCTGTAGGCTCGAATAGGTCGAGGACCAGGAGAACTCCACCTGGTTTAAGTGCCGCCTTCATCTTCAACAACATCTTCGGAAAAGGCAGGTGATGAAGGGTGGCAATGGTCGCAATACAATCGAAGCTCGCGATAGGAAAAGCCACGTCGCGGACGTCAGCGAGCTGGAATTCGATATTCGGAAACTGCGCAGACTGCTCGCGAGCAATGCGAATCATCTCTCCCGACAAGTCAAGCGCCAGCACATGCTGTGAACGCTCCGCCAGGCGCCTCGCGAACCCACCTGTGCCGCACCCAATTTCCAGCACGTTATGACAGTTTGACGGGAGATGCCGGAGAAGGAAGTTGTGATAATGATCGTTGTGAGCTGCACCATCGGCTGAGACCAGGGCAATTCGATCAAAGTCTTGCTGAAGGATGGACATCGGAGTAAGCAGTAAGCAGTGAGCAGTGAGCAGTATAGCAGTGCGAGTGGGCAGCCTGTGCGAGGCATGTTCTACTGGGAGCGCGGGCGCCCCGGGGTCCCCAGCGGGGCAGCCCCGCTGGGGTGGCTGACTCGCCCGCAAATGAGCGCGCCGCGCGAACAACGCGTGCGACATGATCAAGTCGGGAAGAATTCACATTGAGTCTGGCGCCGCGCGGCGGGCGAGGGCGCCCGCGCTCCCAGTGAAGAGGTCGAGTGGTTCAAGCGAAAGTCGCTACTAAAGGGTGACGATGCGGGCGAGGGCGCCCGCGCTCCCAGTAAGAACTTGACTATAAGAACCTAATCTGGCCCTCAGACCACTTGTTAACGTGAGCAAATTGGAACGACAGAAGGGCAATGGATAACTCATCACTAGCTGCCAACATCTCTGTGGGGGCCGGCAACTAAGAACGATGTGTCGCTCCTATGAGCTAAGGATTTAATTTGAGTTTGATGGCTATAAACCTTCCGTCCCTAACGGGACTGCGGCCCGTGCACCACTCCCTTAAGTAGCCTCACCTTTACCAAGTCGGATAGAATCCCCGACGAATTTCGGAATGCGAATTTCGGATTGCGGATTTTAGATGGGCTCTCATCTTCCAGGCGGCACAAAACTCGGGCACTACAAAATCCTTTCACAACTCGGTGTCGGCGGGATGGGTGAGGTTTACCTCGCGGAAGACACAAAACTGAATCGCAAGGTCGCAATCAAGTTACTTCCCGCGGGTTCGCTCGAGAGCGAGAACGCCAACCGCCGGCTCCTGCGCGAAGCTCAGTCAGCAGCCAACCTCGATCATCCAAACATCTGCGGCATTCTCGAAGTGTCCGAAGAAAATGGGCGCAACTTCATCTGCATGCAGTATGTCGAGGGCGAGACGCTCGAAGCGAGGATGAAGCGCAGCCGGCTCGACAACCGCCACCCGCTTGAGTTGTCCGAATCCCTTGCCATTGCCATTCAGGTCGCGGATGCCTTAGCGGAAGCCCACGGGCGCGGAACAATTCACCGCGACATCAAGCCTGCAAACATCATGGTGACCACGCGCGGGGCCGTAAAGGTGATGGACTTCGGTTTGGCAAAGCAAATCAAACAAACAGACCTGGTCCAGAGCGAAGCTGAGACAGAAGCGCTCTTGAGCACTCCCGGCGCCATCATTGGCACCTTACCCTACATGTCGCCTGAGCAAGTGCGTGGCGAAGCGCTTGACGGACGCAGCGACATCTTCAGTTTTGGCGTTGTGCTTTACGAAATGATTAGTGGCCAACAGCCATTCGCGAGCAAGAGCTCGGCGGCAACAGCCTCGGCAATTCTCACCCTCGAGCCAGCGCCTCTCGCGCGGTTCTCAAACGATACTCCAGCCGAGCTCGAACGCATTGTCAGCAAAGCGCTGCAGAAAAACCCTGACGACCGCTATCAAACAGCCAGAGACCTCCTGATTGATTTGCGAAGTCTACGAGATGAGCTGGAATTTCAACACCGGCTCGAACGTTCAGTTCCGCCGCCCTCGCATGATGGCCAATCAACGGCTGCAAGCAGCAACGAAGCAAGCCCAGGGCGAGTCGATACGGTTGAACAGCAGGCTACCGCAACAGTTGTTGATGCTCAAAGAACAACGGGGGAAGCGACGGCCAGCAGTGGCACGCCCGGGTTCGGGAGAACCGCGAGCGGCCGCACCGGTCTGATTGTGCTCGGTGTTCTAATCCTTGCCGGAGCGGTCGGTTGGTTTATCTGGCACAGGTCTAACGTGAGGTGGGCTAAGACCCAGGTGCCGCACATCGAAGAGCTTGCGAACGCACAAAGCTTTTCCGAGGCCTATGATCTCGCGGTGGCGGCACAAAAGTATCTACCCGAAGATCCGACAATCGCGCGGCTGATGCCCACCATCTCTCAAACAATTTCAGTAAAAACGGATCCAGCAGGTGCAGAGGTCTATCTCAAGCGTTACGCGCCGGGAGGATCCGCCGATATTCCCCGCACATTGGTGGGAACCACACCTATCAAAGATCTGCGCATAGCGCGTGGCCAATACATTCTCTACGTTGAGAAAAATGGCTATGCGAAAACCGAGCGTTCAATTTCCGGAGCCATACTGCACACTGGAACTCTAGTTGTTTTGCCCGGACCTATAAACATTGACGAGAAACTGCTTTCCGCCGACAAGGTGCCCGACCGCATGGTGTTTGTTCCGGGCGGAGATTACCGCCTGGTCGCCTGGGCCCGGCCCACCGAGGCGCGTGTTCCGCTCAACGACTATTTCATCGACAAATACGAAGTGAGCAATCAGAAGTACAAAGAATTCATCAATGCCGGAGGTTACTTAAAGAAGCAATACTGGCAACACTCATTTGTTAAAGACGGTAAGCCGCTCACCTGGGAAGACGGCCAGAAGGAGTTTAAGGATCGCACCGGCTTGCCAGGCCCGCGCGACTGGTCTAATCAAAACTTTCCCGATGGCAAAGCCGACTTCCCGGTAGCGAACATCACCTGGTATGAAGCCGCGGCTTATGCAGCGTTTAGAGGCAAGCAGCTGCCGACTATCTTTCAATGGGAAAAGGCGGCGCGGAACGGTCACGTCTCAACGATGGCGAGTTTCATGCCCTGGGGTCCATTCTATCCTGGGGAGACACTGGACCATCGCGCAAACTTCAACATCGATGGCACGATGCCCGTAAGCAGCTCAGGATTCGGAATGAGTCCCTTCGGCAGTTACAACATGGCCGGCAACGTCTCCGAATGGTGCTTTAATGAAATGTCGACCGGCTTCACCGTCACTGGAGGCGCGTGGGGGTTACCCTCGTATACTTTTGCCGAATACGGAAGTTACCCGGGATTCTACAGCTCCGATAGGGTGGGCTTTCGTTGCGTGCTCAACTCTCCTGGTGTGACAGGCGATCAAGGCGGGATGCACATCGAGACTAAAGACGAGATTCCCCTTTACACTCCTTCCAGCGATGCGGATTTCAACAGTTGGGCTAACTATTATCGTTACGACAAAACCGCGCTTGACCCACAGACCGTAGACGTGAAGGAGACTGCCGACTGGACTCGTGAGAGGATCACTTTCAATGGCGCGGACGGCCAGCGGGCAATCGCTTACCTTTATCTGCCGAAGAACTATCCCCGACCGTTGCAGGTGATCCACTTCGCGCCCGCCGGTGACGTTGCCGGCGGCTTGCGCTCATTGCCAGAGTCAATGGAGGATCGCCTCGCGCCGCTTATCAAATCCGGCCGGGCTGCGTTTGGCGTGGTAATCAATGGTTACAGCGAGCGGCTTAGACCACCGGGTTACGTCCCGCCGGATCCCAACACGGTTGAGTATCGGGAAAGGTCAGTCAACTGGATTACCGACGTGCGTCGCGGATTGGACTATCTGGAAACGAGAAACGAAATTGACCCAACCAGAATCGCGTTTATGGGACCAAGTGCCGGCGCCAGAATCGGACTGATCCTGGCAGCGGTGGAGAGCCGCTATCGCTCAGTGTTGTTGATGGGGGCGGGTGTAAGGAAAGGGGATTTGGAATGCATTGCTGAAGCCAACCCGATAAACTTTGCTCCACACATCCGAGGGCCAAAGCTAATGGTGAGTGGCCGCTACGACGAGGACACTCCCCTCAAGACTCAGGCCGAACCGCTTTTCAAACTACTACGCGATCCGAAGCGATCGCTAGTTTACGACGGCGGTCATGTTCCCGACTGGACGTTACTCGTGAAGACAATAAACGGCTGGCTCGATGAAACACTGGGTCCAGTCAAGCACGAATAGCCTGCACGAGCGAGACTACGCAACCAGGGCCGGGCGCGGGTAGTAGGTTTCCGAGATCATTGTTTCCGCCTCGGTAACGCCAAGGGGTTTTGAGAAGAAGTAGCCCTGACCGCTCTGGCAGGAGAGGTTCCTCAGTAACGTCATCTGCTCCTGCGTCTCCACTCCCTCTGCGACAGCGTCCATGCCAAGATTCTCCGCCAGCATGAGGATGGTGCGAACGATCTCGACATTTTCCTTATCGATGCGCGTCACAAAAGAGCGATCGATCTTCAAGGTATCAATCGGGAACTGATGCAGGTAAGTCAGGGATGAATAACCCGTCCCGAAATCGTCGATACTCAGTCTGACTCCCAGTGCGCGCAGTTGCGAAAGCATCACGGCGGCAGTTTCGAAATCATCCATGACCACGCTCTCGGTGATCTCGAGTTTCAGGAAGGCAGGATCAATCTTGGTCTCAGTCAGGATATCCCTGACCCGATCGACCAAATCCGGTTGCGCAAACTGTTTCGCTGAAAGATTGACAGTCATATACAGAGGTTTATCTGAGGGAAACCTCTCCTGCCAGCGCTGAAGCTGATGGCAAGCTTCCCGCAGCACCCACTCGCCAATTTGCAGAATTTGACCACTCTCTTCAGCGATATGAATGAATTGCACCGGCGAGATTAACCCGCGCTCCGGATGTTGCCAGCGTACTAATGCTTCAAAGCCGCACAGCCGGAAGTCGTCCAGAGCGACGATAGGCTGGTAGTTGATGAAGAATTCATTTCGTTCAAAAGCACGACGTAGATCATTTTCCATCTGCAACAGGTTTACGCTTTGAGCCTGCATCTCTTCATCGAACATTTCATGCCGCGCTTTGCCCAGGGACTTAGAGCGGTACATTGCCGTGTCAGCGTCGCGCAGGATCTCGTCCGGCAGATTGTAAGAGGTTGATCCTGGAGCAATACCCACACTTACAGTAGTGAAGACATCACGGCCACTCAGGTGGAAGGGCATCTTTAACTCGTTTTGGATTCGCTCGGCCACCGTTACCGCTTCACGCACATCGGTGACATCTTCCAGCAGGATCGTGAACTCATCGCCACCGACACGTGCCACCGTGTCTCCAGGCCGCACACAACCTTCCAGTCTACGGGCAATGCCGACCAGTAGTTGATCGCCAATCATGTGGCCGAAACTATCGTTTACAACTTTAAACCGATCCAAATCGAGGAAGAGTACGGCGAACGTCAGATCTGACTTACGTTTGTTTCGCGCGATGGCCAGCTTCAAGTGGTCCATCATCAGGGCGCGATTGGGCAATCCAGTAAGCGCGTCATGGAAAGCATCGTGCAGGAGTCTCTCTTCAGCCGCCTTCCGGTCAGCAATGTCCTGGATTTGGAAGATCAGGTGTGCTGATTCGCTGTGCTCGACAGTAGCTTTCGACACGCTCCAGAGCACCCAGACTTCCTGCCCGTCCCTGTGAATACATCTGGTTTCGATCTGATAACCCGGAATCTTGCCACTGAGCAATTGTTCCCACTTTGTGCGGGCCCCCAAGCGTTCGTCAGGGTGAACAAAATCCTGAAAGTCTGTGGCGAGCAGTTCCTGATCCGTATAGCCGAGAATTTCACAGAGCGAGCGGTTGACACGCTGACAACGACCGTTGGGAAAAACCAGCGCCATTCCGATGGCAGCAAAATCGAAGGCGGCCTGAAACAGTTCCGTGCTGCTCTGCAAAGTCGCGATAGAGGTTGCAACTGGCCCGGTCCGCTTTGGGAAGCGTGAGGCGAAATAAAGCACTGTTATTGCCAGGATAGCGGCAATAATCACGGCGACATAAGGCCAGACTCGCCCCAGCGAGTCTCCGGTGGCAACGACCAGAATACAGCTAACTATAACGACAAAAAGCAACCGGGCCGCAGACGGCGTGGGCACCGCCGCGAGTAGAGATCGCAACGACTCCAAAGGTCTTTTCTTAACTGTTCCATCCGCACGAATCATTTTTTTACCTGAGTACTTCCGGGGAGGCATTACACAGAGGTTTCAACGAGGCCTCAAGGTGGACGCCGGCTGGGCGCACAGGGTTGCCTCTCCGCACTCGTTGTGCCACTGCCGGAATTGGCAGTTCTCGCTATTTGTGGCGCAATTGGGACAGATCCAACAAATGGTCAGTGAGGAGATCTGTCAAATCGGAAGTGTGGCCATGTCTAATGGACCGAAACACGGTCAATGTGAAGTTGCTACTATTTACTCAGCTTGAGATGTCGAGGTGGATTCTGTAGCGCCTTCTCCGCTAAGTCTATATATTCTTCGTTTGTTTCAATTCCCAGGTAATGACGACCAAGCAACTTCGCAGCGACTGCGGTAGTGCCAGAGCCCAGGAACGGATCGAGAACAAGATCGCCTTCCTTGCTAAAAAGGCGAATAAACCAGTGTGGCAGGGTAAGCGGAAACGCGGCGCTGTGCTGCTTATTGCCTGTCTCAGAGGCCATGTGCAAGACGTTTGATGGGTAGACCATATCCCGGTTTAGCCAGTTCGAGACGTTTTTCCCAAAGCCACTGCCAACCCTCGAATTGTCCCGGCGCTTGTCCGTCTCGCTCAGGTTTTTGAGCCGCGTTTTTGCCCAGTCACCAACCGGCACTTTCACGCTGTCCTGATACATGGCGAAGTGTTTCTGTTTGTTGAACTGTAGGCATCTCTCCCAGGCATCGCGGAAACGGTTCGGCCACTTACCAGGGTGGCAGCTTGTCTTATGCCAGATAAACTCCTCAGTCCAGAGCCACCCTTGCTTCCGCATCTCAAGGATCGCTTCAATCACGTATGTGTGCCGCTCGCCGTTAATCGTTCTTTCTTTTATGTTCAGAATGAATGTGCCTTCCGGTTTCAAGACACGTCTCAACTCTTGGCTTATCGGCAGGAACCATTCGACATATTTGTCCGGGTGAATACCACCGTAGGTGCGCTTTCGGCTATCGGCGTAAGGTGGTGACGTGACGCAGAGGTCAACGGAATCTGAGGGCATCCGTTGCAGGACGGACAAGCAATCGCCTTGTATTATTTGATCTTTCCAATCGCGAGTAGGGATGACTTGCGCGGAGGACATGGTTTGCTGAGTTACCGTTTGTTAATCTTCGGCGCGGAATCTGCACGTCAGTCTTTAATGCCCTTGATAATGGCATAATTATGCCGTTATCACAATAAACGTGAAGGAGGACCTAAGCTGGCCGGATCTTTATCAATTACGCTGAAAGCGTTCGCTAATTTAAGCCCAGGGTTTGCTTTGAAACCCTGGGTAAAAAGGGCACATTTATCTGGTCGCAACTCTGAAGGAGTTGCGACGGGATGCGACTCGACGGACGGCGAGGCAACCCTTTCAGGGTTGCGTCTTCAAAAAGATTCGGATGCGTTTTCCCTCGGGTTTGCCAAAGCGCAACCCCCGGGCTGAAATTAGCGAACGCTTTCAGCGTTATTGTTGCGCTCCAAAGCTGAGTGTTGGGGCGATCGCTACCGCGGTTCTGATACAGTGAAGCACTTTTTGTGCAAAGCCAAGAAGCAGTAAATCGTAAATGGCGATACATAGTGGCGAGTAATGAGTAAAACCCAGACCGAATCCCAGCAGGGGTCTATACCCGAATCCCCCAACGAATCGCAGGAAACGCGCCTCTTCGATTCTGAACAGATTCGCGCCAGCGCACCTCGACCGGGGCTGGTGATGCGTCAGCGTTACCAGCTTGATAGTGAGATCGGTCGCGGTGCGATGGGTATTGTCTTTCGCGCGACTGACCTCGAGCTACTGCGCCCGGTCGCTGTCAAAATTCTTCTCGAGCGGAAAGCCGATGGTGTCCGCGAAGTTGGTACCCGTGAAGATCGTGCTCGCCCTGAAGGTGGTAGTACGCCTGAAAGAGGTTCCGCCGATAACATGCGCTCTCGCTTCCTGCGTGAAGCGCGCGCCGCCGCGGCGTTGAATCATCCGCACATTGTGGCCATCTATGACGTTGGTGAAGATCACGGCTTCCCTTTCTTTGTCATGGAGCTGGTGGATGGTCCCAACCTGGGCCAAACGCCGCCCGACGATCTTCAGCAGGTGGTCGAATTCGCTTGCCAGATCTGCGCTGCACTCGAACATGCTCACATCAACAAGATTGTGCATCGCGATCTCAAACCGGCAAACGTTTTACTGTCAGGCGGGCCACCAACAGTCGCAAAGCTTGCGGACCTGGGCCTGGCTTTGCCGGCCCACGGCGCGCGCATTTCGCACGCCGGCACGATCGTTGGCACCGCCGCTTACATGGCGCCCGAACAGGCGCTGGGAAAGACCGTTGACGGTCGCGCCGACCTATACGCGCTGGGCGTAGTACTCTACGAACTGACCACCGGGCGCGTGCCTTTTCCCGGCGACAATCCGCTGGCGACGATCTCACAGCACCTGCATGCTCCCGTCGTGCCGCCACGTGTGTTGCGCCCTGATCTGCCGCGTCCGATCGAAACCGTTATTCTTCGATTACTCGCAAAAAATCCGGCCCAACGTTTCGCGACAGCTGCCGAAACAGCGACCGCGCTGCGCGAGGCACTCGATGGAGGGGCGGAAGAGCTGGAAGAGGACAGCGGAAGCACGGTTGCTCTGCTCGACGCTCTCTCGCGAGGCCGGCTGGTCGCACGTGGCGCCGAGCTGGCGGAAGCGCGGGAGCTTTGGCGCCGGGCGCAGGAAGGTCGCGGTCATTGTCTCTTGCTGAGTGGCGAGCCTGGCTCGGGCAAAACGCGGCTCGCCCGCGAGGTGATTGTTCAGGCCACCCTCGATGGCGCGGTGGTGCTGAGCGGCGCGTGTTACGAATATGAGGCGGCCACGCCTTACCTGCCTTTCGTCGAAGCCTTTCGCCGCTGGGTACGCGAGCAGAAGGACGACGCGAAACTGCGCGAATTGATCGGTGATAGCGCAGCACAAATTGCCAAGCTGGCGCCGGAAATAGAAACGCGACTTGGCCCGTTTCCCGCGCGGCACGAGTTGCCCGCGCATGAAGAGCGTTTATTGTTCTTCGACGCGGTCACCTATGTGTTTGCCAGGTTGGCCCAGCGGCAGAGCCTGCTCTTTTACCTCGACGATTTGCACTGGGCCGATCGCGGCACGCTTTGGTTGCTTGGGCATCTTGTGCGCCACCTGCGTGGAGAGCGAGTGCTGATCGCTGCTTCGTATCGCGATACGGAACTTGATCGCGCCCACCCGTTGGCCAGGGCGCTGGTGGATTGGAATCGCGAGCGGTTTACGACGCGCATCGTGCTCAAGCGTTTCAACGCGGAGGAAACGCGCGCGCAGATCGCCGCGCTGTTAGACGAAAATATCTCGGGAGACTTTTCCGAGGCAGTTTACCGCGAGACTGAGGGCAACCCTTTCTTCGTCGAAGAGGTGATGAAGGCGCTGATAGAGCAGGGCTCAGTGCGACGAGAGAGTGGGCGCTGGAAACGTTGCGAGCTTGCCGACCTGGTCATACCGCAAAGTGTGAAGGAGGCAATCGGAAACCGGCTGGACCGCGTAAGTGCGGAGTGTAACGAGACGCTGCGCGCGGCGGCGGTGCTCGGTAAAATATTTACTATCGATGAGCTGATGGCGGCTGCCGACGGACAGAACGAGAATAAACTCCTCGATGCTCTTGACGAAGCAGTCGGCGCGCAGTTGCTGGCCGCTGACGGCAGCGTAGCGTTTGTTTTTACTCACGATAAGATTCGGGAGGTATTGTACGAAGAGTTAAACCCCATTCGCCGGCGTCGTCTGCACCTGCGCACCGCTGAAGGGCTCGAGCAGCATCGCGAAAGGGCGCCGGTGGCGGTTGAAACTCTGGCGCATCATTTCATCCACGCGGGCGAGCATGAGCGTGGACTAATCTACGCGAAGCAGGCGGCAGCGGAGGCTGAGCGCATCTTTGCATACGATGAAGCGATGGCCGCCTACGGTCGCGCATTGGAGTGTGCTGAGTCGCTGGGCCTGAAGGATCAGCAGCTGGCGCTCGAAGAAGCAACGGGCAACGCCGCGCTCGCCTCGGGTGACAGCTTGCGAGCGACGGTGCACTTCGATCGGGCGTTGGCGTTGGCCCACAATCCACTCGATCGCGCCCGCATACAATGTCAAGCCGCCAGTTCCCTGGTTACCAATGGCGACCAGCGCGGGCTGGATTATGTGCACGAAGCGCTGCTGGTGCTCGATCCGGAAACCCACCCGATGGAAACCGCGAATGCACTGGCCATTGAAGGACGGTTTCACCACCTCGCGGGCCAACATCACGAAGCGATTGCGCTGCTGGAACGGGCGGCAGCTCTCGCCACACCGGCCGCTGAAAAGGAGATCACTCCTTTCGGCGCTTCGACCGTGTCAACCATCTTCGGCTTTCTCTCGGGCGCCTTTCAGCACCTGGGTCGTTTTGCCGACGGCAACGTGTGGGCCTGGCGCGCGTTGGAATTTGGCAACAAGCACGATGTGCCCCTGGCGCAGGCATTGGGTTATGAGTTCCTGGGTGAGAACACCGTGAACGCGGGTGATTGGCAGGAGGCGCTGAAGTATGCGGCGCGCGAACGTGAAATAGTGAGTAGGTTGCATTCTCGCGAACGTCAGGGCTGGACCTATCTCGTCACTTCGCTCTCTTACGTGATGTCAGGTAACCCGGAGTCGGCGGAGCGCGAACTGCGGGAAGGGATGGCGCTGGCGGAGTCGATCGGCGAGCAACGGCTCGCACTGTTGCTGAAAGGGAACCTGGCAATCCTGCTGGCTGATCTGGGACGCTTCGACGAAGCTTTCCAAACCGCGCGGGAGAATTACCAGGGCGGCGAAGTACTCGGCCTGCTTTATTCGCGCACCGAAGGGCGACGTTGTCTGGCGCATGTTCACTTCAAGCATGGAGAGATCAACGAAACGCTGCGCTTGTGCGATGAGATTCTGGAATTTCTTGGCGCAGTAGAGTCGCGCATTAGCCGCCTGTGGTTGGGGCCCCTGCACATCGAGGCGCTCTTTTCCTCAGGACGTCGCGAAGAAGCGGCCCGGCGGCTGGCGGAGTACGAAGCGCTCGTGAGTGAATGTCAAACGCCGCGTTGTGAACGTGAAGTGGTCCGTTTGAAAAAACTGCTGGACGAGAACTGATTACTCTTAACAAGGAGACTTGCATAAACCATGTCGACAGAAACCGCGATAGCCTCTGATAGCACCGCGATTACTCCTGAGAGCATCATGCAACTTGGCCTGGGCTTCTGGGGATCGAAGACGCTCTTAAGTGCGATTGAGTTGGGTCTGTTTACGGAACTCGCGAAGGCGCCTCTGAGCGCAGAAGAATTGGCCACGCGTCTGAAACTGCATTCGCGCAGTGCTCGCGATTTTTTTGATGCGTTGGTTGCCCTGGAAATGCTCCGGCGTGAAGGCGATCTTTATAGCAATACGGCAGCCACCGATATGTTTCTGGACAGCAGCAAGCGTTCCTACCTCGGCGGGATGCTGGCGATGGCCAACGAACGGCTGTATCCGTTCTGGGGTTCGCTGACCGAGGGTTTGCGCACCGGACTTCCCCAGAATGAAATGAAGACCGGCGGCGCCGGCCTGTTTGAAAGCGTCTATGGCAATCCTGAGCGGCTGCGACTTTTTCTCGGTGCCATGACAGGTTTGAGCATGGGTGCATCCCAGGCGATCGCGCAAAAGTTTCCCTGGAAAAAGCACCAGACTGTTGTCGACATCGGTGGCGCGCAGGGAGGTTTGCTGGTTCAACTCTGTCTGGCGCATCCTCATCTATCCGGAATCAACTTTGACCTTGCCGTCGTCGGCCCGGTCTTTGAAGAGTACGTAGCGGCGCACGGACTGAAGCACCGGCTCAATTTTCAGACCGGCGATTTTTTCAACGAGCCGTTGCCGGTGGCGGATGTGATAACAATGGGCCACATCCTGCACGACTGGAATCTGGACGAGAAGCGCATGCTGCTCGGCAAAGCATACCAGGCGCTTCCTGAAGACGGGGCGTTAATTGTCTTTGAAGCACTCATTGATGACGAACGAAGAGAGAATGCTTTCGGCCTCTTGATGAGCTTGAACATGCTGATAGAGACGCCCGGTGGCTTTGATTATACGGGAGAGGATTGCTCTGAGTGGATGCGCGAAGCGGGCTTTCGTGAGACGAGAGTCCAACACTTGATCGGTCCTGATTCGATGGTTGTCGGCATCAAGTGACCTTATGAACCGCCAGATCCCGCGTTTAGCGCTGCAGCTCGCTTCCTGCTGAAGACAAAGGGGCGTAAGCAAAAACTCTGGCATCGTGGGTCGAGTAATACGGAACGGGGAGCAGTAGCGACCTGGTCCGTGATCTTTAGAAATGAGCTTATTGTTACCGGACCCGGTCGCTACCGCTCCTGGTTCTGTATTTGTTTGGCGCTGCTGCTCGCTTCCTGCTGAAGACAAAGGGGCGTAAGCAAAAACTCTGGCATCGTGGGTCGAGTAATACGGAACGGGGAGCAGTAGCGACCTGGTCCGTGATCGTTACACATGAGCTTATTGTTACCGGACCCGGTC
>DASXQM010000148.1:0-20476 GCA_036507195.1 Pyrinomonadaceae bacterium
AAGACAAAGCCGGGTAAGCAAAACTGTGGCATCGTGGGTCGACGAATACGGAACAGAGAGCGGTAGCGACCTGGTCCGTGATCATTATAAATAAGCCTTATGTTACCGGACCCGGTCGCTACCGCGCTTCTTAGAAACTGACGTGTAAGTCGTTGATTCTATTACAGGCGAAAAGTTTCATCTCATTATCTGCTTGTCGCAGACGAGCAAAGCTACTCGGTTCTGTATTTGTGCTTCGCTGCAGCTCGCTCCCGGCTGAAGACAAAGCCGAGTAAGCAAAACTGTGGCATCGTGGGTCGACGAATACGGAACAGGGAGCGGTAGCGACTTGGTCCGTGATCATTACAAATAAGCTTATTGTTACCGGACCCGGTCGCTACCGCTCCTGGTTCTGTATTTGTTTGGCGCTGCAGCTCGCTTCCTGCTGAAGACAAAGCCGGGTAAGCAAAACTGTGGCATCGTGGGTCGACGAATACGGAACAGAGAGCGGTAGCGACCTGGTCCGTGATCATTATAAATAAGCTTATGTTACCGGACCCGGTCGCTACCGCGCTTCTTAGAAACTGACGTGTAAGTCGTTGATTCTATTACAGGCGAAAAGTTTCATCTCGTTATCTGCTTGTCGCAGACGAGCGAAGCTACTCGGTTCTGTAATGACTGTGTCCCTTTTTGAATCTTCGCACTATTAATTTCGTGCGGCTCTTACTTATCAAACTGAACAGAGATCTTTTCACGCCACACGATAGGTTGTTTTGGCGAGTCCGAGGAAGTCCTTCCCCGTTTCTTTCTTAATAAGGCCGGAGAGTTCCAGTTCAAAGTAAGCGCGTTGAATCTCACCTTTATCGACGGAGAGCTTTTTTGCCAGTGCAGCCGGGGAAGGGAGCGCCTCTGTGGAGGCCAAAGTCTTGCTGCTAATCTGCGCTTCGATCTGTTCGCGGACCTGCGCGTACACGGGACCTTTGGACATGTCCTGTATTGTGATGTTCATACTTGCGTCTTTATCTGAGATGTCTGAGATCTCAAATTATCTCAAATCTCAACGATGTCAGATCTCAGATTCAGGCTCACAGTGTTCTCGTCACTTTTGACAGCGATCGTGGTTGATCTGCGTCCAAACCTTTCGCGTCCGCCAACAATGCTGCGAATAGCTGGCCGGGAATTATATAGGGAATTGGCGCCACAAATTCACCAATCTCTTTTGGCATTACGATCGCACGAGAACAGTTTGCCGCGGCCTCAAGATCGCTTGTTATGACGAGGGTGTCGGCATGTAGTTCCCGCAGCCGTCCAATTAGATTTCTCACCCCCTCTAACATCACTCCGGGAGGCGCAAAGAGAATCACGGGAAAATGGCGCTCTACCATCGCCAGGGGTCCATGTAGAAAGTCTGCCGACGAAAAACGTTCGGCCACCACGTAGCAAGTTTCCATTAGCTTCAGCGCCAGCTCATAGGCGTTTGCGTATGCAAGCCCTCGTCCGACAACGACGCAGTTCTCCATGAAGACATAGCGTTGGACCAGCTCAAGTATTGCAGGCTGTTGCTCGAGAGCACTGGCTGCGAAACCGGGAATAGCATCGTAAGACCAGGCGGGCGTGCTGGTGGCGAGCTCCGCCGCAAGCATATAGAAGAGCATCATCTGGCCGGTGAAAGTTTTAGTTGCCGCAACGGAACGCTCGCGGCCGCCATGCATTAACAATGTCTCATCGACAAAGCTCACCATCGACGACGACGGCTCATTGGTTATACCAACCGTATAAGCTCCGCAGGCGCGGGCATTGCGGAGTACCTGGTTTATGTCTTCACCTTCGCCGGACTGTGAGACGCCGATCACCAGCGCGTGGCGCAGATTGAGTTTGGCGCCGTAGAGAGTATGGACCGATGGCGCCGAAAGCGAGACAGGAATGCCGGTCGCAATTTCCAGAAGATAGCGACCAAAGAGGGCGGCGTTATCGGAACTGCCCCTGGCCACGAGCACGATTAGATCGATCTCGCGCGACTGGAGAAAGTTCCCCAATCGTGAAATCTTTGCGCGTTCGGCTTGAATGGTACGCTCAAGCGCCTGAGGCTGCTCAGCGATTTCCCGAAGCATCAACGACAAGAAATGATCCTCTACAGTAGGACAGACATTCCTGTCTGTCGCTTTCCCTTAACCTCATAATACCCTCTGTGACAAACGCAGATTTTCCATTTCTCATTTCACATTATTTCACATTTCTCATTTGTCATTGCTCGCGCCGGCACTCGTATGTCACCGGCCAGGTAACTTCGTCGGGTTCGGAACCAGCGGCTCCTAAGCCATCCGCGCGGTTTCAATGAAAAATGAAAAATGTGAAATGAGAAATGGAAAAGCTCTTTTTCTTCGCAAGGCAAGGATTCTCCCAACCCGGATAGGGACGAAATGCCCGTCCTACCTAAAGCTGCGGCATTGTATTCGCCGTCGATTTCGGTTAAATACTCGTACCGTCTTGCCCAAAATCAACTCCGGCATTTTCTTTCTTCAATGCTGCACACTTTAACACGAAGCCCGCTCGTTCGTCCGTCGCTCCTGCTTGTTTCGATCGTTGTTACAGGTTCGGTGGCGATATCCCGGGAGCAACGTGGATTTTCTTCCATCCAGCTCATACCTCAGCCCAGACAAATCGCAGCAAGGCCGGATGTGTTTCAACTCGGCCGTGATTCGCGCTCGTCTCCTTATTTTCGGGCGCGCATCATTCTTGCAAATTCACGCTCAGAAGACGATCGCTTCGCCGCCGAAGATTTTGCAGACGACCTGCAGCAAACAGCGAAACTCGCAATAAGAACAGGCGCCTCCGGTGGGCGCCACGCGATCCTGATCGGCAACCTCGATCTCGCTGCCATCCAGTTGGCGTTGCAGAGATTCGGGATTATCCCTCCCGAAAATCTCGACCCGGAAGGATATATCCTGGCGGTCAACGCCAATGAAGTTCTGGTTGCGGGTAAGACCGCGGCGGGCACTTTTTACGGTTTGCAAACGTTGAAGCAACTCGTACGCGGGGAAGGCGCCGCGGCCTTTATTCCCGCGGTGGAAATCGTGGATTGGCCGGCGCTGCGCTGGCGTGGTGTCTCCGATGATATTAGCCGGGGCCCAGTTCCCACCGTGAATTACATAAAGCGCCAGTTGCGAACCTTTGCCGCTTTCAAGCTCAACATGCACTCCTTCTATATGGAGCAATCCTTTTCGGGCACCTCAAATCCTTTAATCGCCCCGGAGGGTGGTTCACTTCGCCCCGAAGAGATACGCGAGCTGGTTGCTTACGCCCGTCGGTATCACATCGAGTTGGTGCCGGAGCAGCAGACATTCGGCCATCTGCACAAAGCTCTCAAACTGGAAAAGTATAACGAGCTGGCGGAGACACCTTACGGCGATGTCTTGTCACCGCAAGAGGAGGGGAGCTACCGTCTCATCGCCGACTGGTATCGACAGTTGAATGAATTATTCCCCGGCAAGTTTTTTCACATCGGCGCTGACGAAACTTTTGAGCTGGGCGAAGGGAAGAGTCGCGAAGCTGCCCGGGCGCGCGGTGTCGGCGCCGTCTACTTCGAACACTTGAATCGCGTGCGCGAGGTCCTGAAGCCTTACGATCGCCGCCTGATGTTCTGGGGCGACATCGCCCTTAATCATCCGGATCTGATCGGCAGTATTCCCAAAGATATGATCGTGATGAACTGGGACTACGCGCCAAAGGATGATTACCTGCCGCGCATCAAGCCCTTCAAGGACGCTGGTCTGGAACAGTTTATCTGCCCGGGTGTGCACAACTGGAACCAGATATTTCCGAATCTGGACGCGGCCTCGAAGAACATCGCCAACTTTGTCCGCGACGGGCAAGCGTCAGGCGCGCTTGGCATGATGAACACGAGTTGGGACGACGATGGCGAGTCGTTGTTTGAAATGACCTGGCATGGAATTGTGCTTGGTGCCGCTGCGTCCTGGCAAAACAAACTCGTCAACCAAAAAGAATTTGATAATAATTTCGATTGGGCTTTCTTCCGCAACGAAGGCGATGAATTTACCGAGGCGCTGCGTGCGCTGGGCGGCGTGAACGGCTTGCTGGGGATCGGCGCCAGCGACGAAATGTTTTGGCGTGATCCTTTTAATTCGAACTTCCAGGGACAAGCAAGAACTCTGAAAAGCCAGGTTCAGGAGGTGCGTTTGGCCGTTGAGAATGCAGACGAACAATTGCTGCGCAACGAAACGCACGCGACTCGTAACCGCTCAATGATTCGCGCCATGCGTTTTGCCGCACAACGGTTTGATCACTTGGGACGAAGGATGCAGGTGGTGGAAAAGTTGAGTCAGGATTATTGGGATGCTTACCTGAATCTCGGCGACCGGCGCAAGGTTGGGCGCCTGCGTAACTATTGGGGCAACATCTATAACTCGCTGCGAGAGATGGCGGAGGAGCTGACAATATTGAAAGAGAGCTACCGTCAGCAGTGGCTCGCCGAGAACCGGCCCTACTGGCTCGACAGCGTGCTCGCTCGCTACGATCAGGCGATAGCTACCTGGCTCAACAAGAGTAGGTCACTTGCGGAAGCGGTCCGAATCTATAACTCCAATTCAATTCTGCCAGACCCGGAAGGCTTTGGATTAGGACCACGACCGACGCCGCCGGCGACTCAGGGACGATGACAGCGGAAGAGCAAACAAGGTTATAGTGAGGCGTCGATTCCATTTATCATTTGAGATTTTTCATTTGTCATCGGCTGAACCAAGCGTTTAGAAAGCGGACTTGTCCGCTTCGCGCGGCGGGGCACAAGTGCCCTATCTAAACCGCGCATGGGCCTGGCGGTGTACAAATGAGCTGTCTAGTCCGTGGCTCTTTCTGGACGATGACAAATGAGAAATGAAAATGAGAAATGGAAAATCTCTTCTTTAGGAGCCCCATAGGCTTTCCACTTGCTTCTGTTCTAATCTGCGTAATCTGCGGATTGCTTAAACTCGAAAGGAGTCTCAAATGCCAACCTACATCGCGCTGCTTCGCTGGACGCAACAAGGCGCCGCAAACGTTAAGGACAGTCCCAAACGTCTGGATGCGGGCCGCGAGGCTTTCAAGAAACTTGGTGTGGAAATAAAAGACACTTACCTGACGATGGGGCGTTACGACCTCGTTTGTGTGATCGAAGGGGCCAGTGATGCAGCTGTGGCTCAGGCGCTGCTGACACTAGGATCTCAAGGAAACGTCCAGACCGAGACTTTAAAGGCCTGGACTGAAGACGAGTTCCGCAGGATCATTGGTTACCTGTAAGAGAAGTCAAAGTCGAACGGTCAGGGTCCAAAATCGAAAACAGTAAGTCGATGCTCATCCGCCGATGACGAATATTACGCCGAAGATACAGACCTGGCAGTACGCTCTCTTCACTTCTGGATTTTCTGTGTAATTGGCGGAATCTGCGGATTGACTTTGTTTACTTCTTATAGCCGGGGCCGCGCAGAACTCGCCCGGCCAGCGCTGGCGTTCGCCGACCGTCATCAACGCTGATCTGACCATTAACGATCACGAACTTAATGCCGTCCGGATGCTGGTTTGGCATTTCAAAGGTCGCGCGATCCAACACGCGTTTCGGATCAAAGATGGTTAGGTCAGCGTAAAACTCCGGGCGCAACAACCCACGATCGCGCAGGCCAACGCGCGCGGCGGGAAGACCAGTCATTTTGTGAATAGCCTGCGGCAAAGTTAGAAGGCGCTCATCGCGCACATAGCGACCCAGAATCCTTGGGTAACTCCCCCAGCCACGCGGATGTGACTTAGATCCCGCCAGCGGTCCGTCGTTGGCGCGCGCGCCACTATCAGTGCAGAAGCTGACGAAAGGCGCGCGCATTGCGGCACGCAGGTCGTCTTCGCTCATCATGAAATAGATCGCACCGGTCTGCCCGTGGTCGGCGAGGATGAGATCAAACAGGGCATCGAGTGGATCCTTTCCCTGTTCTTCCGCAATTTGCGAAAGGCGCTTCCCTTGCATAGATTCAAGACCGCTATTGATTACTGATCCGATCAAAACGCCCGGGGCGCCACCGCTGCCCAGATAAATGTTTTCCCATTCCTTCGAGTCAATTGTTATTTCCTGTTTGAGTTGCCGGCGGGTGCTCGGGTCGCGCAGTCGTGCGAGCATTTTTTCAGTACCGCCTTCAAGTGCCCAGGGTGGCAGGCAGGCGCTGAGCGACGTACTGCCCGCGATGTAAGGATAGATATCAGCGGTGATGTCGAGTCCTCCGGCGCGGGCTCGTGTAATCTTTGCCAGTACCTCAGGCATGCGGCCCCAGTTCTTTTTGTACGCAGTCTTCAGGTGCCAGATCTCGACAGGGATTTGCGCGCGGCGGGCGATCTGGAAAACTTCAGCGAGCGACTCGTCAAGCGCGTTGGCTTCGCTGCGTTGATGCGTCGCATAGATTCCGCCGTATTGCCGCGCGACTTTTGCCAACTCCACGATCTCGTCTGTCTTCGCAAAGCGCGCGGGCACGTATTGCAATGAAGTTGATAGGCCGAGCGCGCCGTCACGCATCGCGGCAGCCACTAACTCTTTCATTTGCTCCAGCTCGGTGAGGGTTGGTGGGCGATTGTCAAAACCAAGAACATATTCGCGCACTTGAGTGGCGCCCACGAAGGTAGCCAGATTGACTCCCGAACCCTGCTTTTCCAGCCGGCTGAAATACTCGCCGAGCGTGCGCCAATCGATGGTCAGTTTGTAACGACGGTTGAAATCTTCCTGCTCCTTAATAAGCCGCTCGTTAATAGGCGCAATCGATTCGCCTTCGCCGGTGATTTCGGTCGTCACACCCATCATCACCTTGCTCATGGCGCGCGGGTCAATCAATAGATAGCTCTCCGATTGGCCCAGCATATCGATGAAACCTGGCGCCACCACCATTCCCGTCGCGTCAAGCTCACGAGCGCTGCCGGCATTCTTCAGCTTGCCGATGCGCACAATCCGATCGCCATTGATCGCGATGTCGGCGATGTATCCCGGGCGACCCGAGCCATCAATAATGAGTCCGTTCCTGATTAGAAGATCGTATTGTGGCGCTGATGCCGTGTTGGAGTTTGTGACAAAGGAGAAGAGAAGCATGGTTGCCAGGATGATGGAAAGTGAAACTCTGATCAGCATTACTTCACCAGATGTTAGGATGTTCGAGCAGCGAATCGTAATTGTTACTGTCCCGCGCCGCAAGCTTCTTGTTTTACGGCTCTGCCGTCGCACAGCGCGGTAAGGTTCTGCCTGGCTCTGCCTTACCGTCAAGTCGCTCTTAGAATTACTGGAGGCTACGCCTCCGATTCATGAGGCGGAGCCTCAACCAGAAAAAAGGGAGTTGCGAAAAGGCGGAGCCTTTCCGCTCTGTGCGGCGGCAAAGCCGCGTCCAGGCTTGCGCCGACTTAAAGAGTCTCGTGTGACTTTCATGCCGCGCCTGCGTAGAATTCAACGCCTTGAAAAATCAACCAGTAACACTAAAACAAGTTGCCGCGGCGACCGGTGGAAATTTGTCCGGTGACGAGAACTTCGTGGTAACAGACGTCAGCCACGATTCTCGCCGTGCCGGTCCCGGCAGTTTGTTTGTTGCCGTTCGCGGTGGATTACTCGACGCGCATAAGTTCATCCCGCAGGTGATCGCACAAGGCGCGCTCGGCGTTATCTCAGAACTCGATAGACCTGCGGATTTCAATGGGGCCTGGCTGCGCGTGGACAATGTCCGGCGGGCGATGGCGTTGGCGGCGGCCGAAGTTCACCATCATCCATCACGCGAATTACAGCTTGTCGGCATAACCGGGACAAACGGAAAAACCACTACGGCTTACCTTATCGCCTCGATTCCGGAAGCGGCGGGCGAACCGGTGGCTATGACCGGCACGGTGGAATATCGGCTGGGCGCCGAGCATCGCAAGGCTGAACGCACCACGCCCGAAGCCACTGACATGCAGCGCCTGCTGCGGCGCGCCGTGGAGATTGGTTGCCAGACCGCAGTAATGGAAGCTTCCTCACAGGCCATGGATTTCCATCGCTGCGACGCGCTCGAATACTCAGTTGCTGTCTTTTCCAACCTCACGCGTGACCACCTCGATTATCACAAGACAATGGAGAACTACTGGTACGCGAAGCAGCGGCTCTTTGACGGGAGGCTCGGCACGAAGCCTCGCGTGTCGGTGATCAACGTTGATGATTCATACGGAGTTGAACTTGCTGAACGACTCGAAAAGGAAGGTTTGCGTGTCGTCCGTTACGCAGTTAAATCAAATGCGGACGTTACGGCACGAGATGCAGAGTTTTCGCTTGCAGGCATGCGGTTTAGTTTGAAAACGCCGGCGGGCGAATGCGAGTTTCGTTCGCCGCTGGTGGGTCCGCCACACATCTACAATACGCTGGCGGCCGTTGCGAGTGGATTGGCCCTTGGCTATGGACTCGATGTCATTACACGCGCGCTGCAGAAGTGCACGGGCGCGCCGGGTCGTTTCGAGCGGGTGCCGCACGATGGAGATTTTGCCGTTGTAGTTGACTACGCTCACAGCGACGATGCGCTCCTGAATGTGTTGCGCACTGCTCGCGAGGTGACAAAAGGAAAGATCATTACCGTCTTTGGTTGTGGCGGCGACCGCGATCCTTCAAAGCGAGCACCGATGGGCGAAGCGGCAGGGAGTTTGAGCGATATAGTGATACTCACCTCTGATAATCCGCGAACCGAGGACCCGGAAAAAATCCTGGCGGATGCAGAAGTTGGAATTCAGAAAACAGGTAAGCGTTACCAAAAAATCGGGGACCGGCGCGATGCGATTCACCAGGCGATAGCGGAAGCGAGTAGTAACGATTTAGTTTTGATTGCGGGCAAAGGGCACGAAGATTATCAGATCATTGGGCGCGAAGTTTTCCATTTCGACGATAAGGAAGTCGCCAGGGAAGCGCTGGCAGGGTCATCTAAGAACCCCTCGCGTTAGGAGCGTCTCCGTCAAAACCAGGTTCAGCCCCATTCTTGGGTTTAACGCCGCTTTCGTGCGTGTCAAAGACTCAGAGGAAATAGCTCAAACAAAAGAGTGCACAGGTCAGTAAGGTGTGGTTTACCGCGTGCGCTCAATGCTACTTAAGCACAGCGTGGCAAGGCGTCAAACCCAGTTTTCGTCGTTGACAATTACGCACCGTCAGCATACTCTGCCGCCTGCCAAAATCCATCGCGGGCGAGACACCGCGGCGCTCGCGCGCAAGACCACCAGCTCTTCGACTTCACAACGCTAAGGAGTCCCTCATGTCCTATAAAAACCGATCCGTACTCATTCTTTTTGTCTTGCCGATTTTCGCCCTGGCGATTTCGGGTTGTGACCGGCACAAAGCCGAACGGGCCGAACTGGGTAAACAAATAGCTGCGATCGAAGCCGAGCTGGTGCCTTTGAAAGAGGAGCAAGCGCGGTTGTCCCAGGAGGTGGAGACGCTTAGCTCTGAGGTCCAACAGCAGTCCGATACTGTGCAGCCACATCTGGATCAGCTTACGAAACTGCAGGATGAGCTGGCCCTCTATGTTCAGGAACACAAAACGACCGCCCTGGTGTTAAATATGACGCGCAGCGGCGTGGCGGCTGTGCTCGACTCCCACGCTGACCAGAAGACTAAAAACTTGATCAGCACTGCTGATGCAATCAGCAAGTTAGTCGCGGTGGCATATTGTCTTAGGAAGGGCGAGGAGTGTCGCAATGCGACGATAAAAATAATGTCTTTGGGCTCTCAGATTGATTCGGAGAACGCAACGATATCGGGTATGTCGGGACAACTCGATCAAAAGAAGGCATCTCTGCAGGAACTGCAGCAGAAAAGCTCTTCTCTCGACGCCTCAATAGCCGCCAAGACACAAGAGCGCGACGGCCTCAAGCAAAGACTCGATTCCATATCGTGAGTTTTGCTTTCCAGCCCAGTCAAGTGGGATGGGGAGGTTCGAGACAACCGGATTTTCGCTTCCTGGCTGAATCAAGTAGGGAGCACCGCATCCGGTGCCATGGAATCTTTAGTCAGACTGCGGACTTCGTCGCGACCAAATCCAATAGACCGGAAGACCAAGCGCGATCAATCCGATTCCGGCGAGCGGCGGGTTACGCGCCAGCATCCCCAAACCTGAAAGCAAGTGTCCGTGTATTATCAGGCTTGCGCCGTTAACCGCATCCTCGCGAACCCCCAGTAGTGTCGTACCCAGGATTAATGCTGTGGCTAACAGGAAAAGTATGGGAACGACTGGATAACCCCAGGCGCGATAGGGACGCTCCGCGTCTGGCATTTTGCGGCGAAGAATAAACACCGCAGCGGTCACCAGTCCGTAAAAGATCCAGAGACCGAAGATGGCGTAATCCGTAAGGATGTCAAACGACGATGAAAACACGATGACGAGTATGCAGGCCCAGATGGCCTGGACGACCAGTGCACCGGTGGGAACGTGGGTGCGTGGCGACACCCTGGACAAACTTCGCAGGAACAGGCCATCGCGCGCCATCGCATAAGGAACCCGCGCGCCGGTGAGAATAGAAGTATGAAGGGTGCCGAACGTCGATGAGAGCAATGCCGCGGCAATAAAGCTAATGGCCAGCGGTCCCAGAAATTGTTTGGCAACTTCCGTTGCTACCGACGACTTCGTCGAAATGCTGGCAATGTCAGTAGGTGAGAGAGCATAAAAATACGCTACGTTGGCAAGAAGATAGAGCGCCATAATTAGAATCGTCCCACCGATGAGCGCGCGCGGCAGGTTTCGTCCCGGGTCTTGAACTTCGCCGGCGACGAGGGTTACGTTGTTCCATCCGTCGTATGCCCACAAGGCGCCAAGCATCGCGGCGATGAAGCCACCGAAGCCAAATCGCGCCGCCGCGCTGACGCCTTCACAGGTGCCACCGACGTTGGCCATCAATAAATGCGACCAGTCACCGCTGCTCGCAAATAGAAAGGCGCCGATCCCGACCAGAAGGACCAGGGCAATTTTGATTCCCGACAAAACAGTCGCTACGCCACCGCTAACCCTGACCGCAAGACAGTTGATTCCGGTGACGATCAGGATCGATGCGAGGGCAACCACCTGTAGCTTCCCGAAGGGGACAGGGTGGCCCAGCACAGTCGTCGAGAAAAAATCGCCGGCAAGTGCGCCGCCAATCATGATGTTTAAGAACAGAGCGAATTGCACGCCGAGAGCGGCCTGAGAGCCGGCTTTACCGATAAAGAAAGACATCCAACCAAACAAAAACCCCCACGGTCGCCCATATGCCTCGCGCATGAACACATACTCGCCGCCGGCCTTCGGCATCATTGCCGCCAGTTCGGCATAACTGAGAGCGCCCGCAAGCGAGAGGAAACCGGCGATGACGTAGACCAAAAGGACCATCTTCGGCGTGCCGACGTTGCACGTCATCACGCGAGCTTTGAGGAAGACGCCGGTGCCGATGACGTTGCCGACAACGATCGAAACGGCCGCTACCAGCGTCAGGCCGCGGATGAGTTGGGTCTGGTTGGGTCGTTGCATGTGACGCTAAACCCGCGTAGCGGGTGGAAGCATAAAGTCTGGGGTGGAGCGGAGCGGAACCCCAGGTTGACGATCGGCAAAAGAGCGAGCGCGCGAAGCGTGCGATAGCGCGAAAGCCGCGACTCACCATGATGAGCGCGTGTCGCGCGCTCCGCGGACTCTCTCGTTTGCACTTCGACTGACCTGGGGTTCCGCTCCGCTCCACCCCAGGCTTATGCTATCGCCCCGCTTCGCGGGCTGAATCAAAACTCTTCGTCGACTTGTCGGAGTTTCTCAAAAATCATCGGACATTTTCAACGAAACTGGTCCACTTCAGAAAGTTCACGTCATGCGGCGCGCCTGCGAGTGATTCTGCCTTTCAACGCTTGCGCAGCCGCTTCGCCCGTCACGACCGCTCCCTCCATGAAACCCTGCGAGTCGGCGAGATGTTCGCCCGCAAACAAAATTTTGCCATGTGCTTGCTGCAAGATCGGACGCAGCGTGAACCATTGGCCTGGCCGGAAGAAAGCGTAGGCGCCTTGCGTGTAGGGATCGCGTTGCCAGGCCAGCGACTGAATATTTGCCGCCAACTCAGGTGCTCTTCTATCTAAAGGCAAAAGATCGTGGGTAAGGATCTCGCTGCGTCTGCGGCTATTCTGCGAGGCAAGCACGTCGGCCTTTTCACCGATCGCATAGCTGCAAAGAATGCCCTGTTTGCCAGGCTGATCTTTGGTGCTGTGAAAATAATAATGAGAGGTGAGATCGCTAACGAGCGAGAAGTCTTCGGGGCCCCAGAAACGTTCTTTGAACAGAACTTGATTTTTCACGATGCGACCGTATTGAAGCTTGTTAGCCGCTGCGCTGTGTATAGAGGGAAGTGGCGGATCAAAAACAATTTTATTGAGCACACTAGCAGGCACTGTGCAGATGCAAGCGTCGGCCGAGAAGTCTCTTCCGCCGGCAGTCACGGCGATCCGCCCTCCTCGTTGAGCAATTTTCTGCACCGCCATGCCGGTATGAATTGAGGCATTGCCAAGCCGCGCTGCAAGCGCGTTTACCAGACGCGAGTTGCCGCCTTGCAGCTTGAAATCCATTTCGTTTGCCGGACTGGATTCAAAATACTCGGCCGCTGCGGCGTAGGCCGACACCATGCGAATGGTTTCGCCAAAATCCGTACTGTCTTGCAAGTCGCGGATTAACAGATCCTCTTCAGAGAAGCCGATCTTCTTTAGCTGGGTCCACCAGTCGTATTGATCCAGCCGCACGCGATCTCTCTCTGTATAGCCTTCGTAAGTCTTCAGAAACTTTGCCAACGCAGCTTTCGCTTGTGCCGAGAAATCCCATTGGCCGGGTCGCTTCACCACACCATCCTGCATTAGCCACGCTTCGAAGCGATGGTCTTGCAGCGGTATTTTGAAATCGTGACAGAGCGCTTTCATGCGATCGTGACTGGAGCCAACCCATTCTCCTCCGAGTTCGCACACCAGTTCGGGGTTTTCTTTGAACTTGAAAGAAAGGACGCGACCGCCAATCCGTTGCCGGGCTTCAAGCACGGTGACGTTCCAATCCCGGAGCGCGTAAGCAGCTGCTAACCCGGAGAGACCGGCGCCGATGATGATGCATGAATAAGCGCGACGCTGGACATACGGGCTGAAGACAAGCGGCGCCCCCACAGCGGCCACTGCAGCAGTCTTCAAAAAATCGCGCCGAGTGCCTGTCCGGGTCTTTTCAGATGGCAGTCTTACCATACATCCCCGGTTAACAGGTCTTCATAAGAGTCGCGACGACGAGCCAGATCAACTTTACCGTTGCTGCCGATCATCACCGCCGCAGGCAAGGGACGGCCGTTGTAAGGAAACATTTGCGCAAGCGAATAGGCGCCGCTGTTGAGCAACGCCAGTACTTCGCCTGGTTGAACATTTGCCGGTAGTTTTCGGTAGTCAGGCAAACGACCGCAGCGTTCGATGTCGAAATAGACGTCGCCCGAGTCGCAAAGGGGTCCGGCAACTTTATAACTGCTCTCATGCGGTTCACCGGCGCGCGTGGCCGAGATGGTGTGGTAATACCACTTGTAATTATTCATCGAGAGCATGATGTTGTAGCCGGCATCTGTCAGCAGCCACACGTCGCCAGTCTCCGGCCTTTGCTTCATGTTGAGAACAGTTGTCAGAACGAGGCCGGCATCGGCGATGACGCTACGTCCGGGCTCGAGCAGGATCGCGGTTTTATCAAGCAGGTGTTCCGCGTTGGCAGCGCGAGCTGACTCGCGCGCAACACGCAGAGCTTCCGAGAGAACTATCGCCGGCTCGAGATCCGCGCCCAGCATGTCGCGCTCGTGCTCCGGCAGTTGATTGGCTTGCGAGCGGTCGCGCAGGTAGTTCACTGGAATGCCGCCACCGAGGTTGATATGCTCAAGCGTATGGCCCGTCTCGCGATGAATTGCGACGAGATGTTCCCACATGCTGCGAAAAGCTTCGGCGAAAGGTTCGACGTCGGGCGTTTGCGAGCCGACGTGAATATGAATGCCGCAAACGTGGATCAGCTCCGGGTTTTGCAAACCCCGCCGAAAAGCGTCGAGAACCTCCGACGAAGAAATGCCAAACTTCGAAGTCAGCAACGCTGTCTGCAATCCCAGGTGCGAGCGGGTCCCAATTTCAGGAACAAGGCGCAGGGCGATACGAGCCGGTTTCGGCGACTGACCACGCGCGGCCGTCATTCGCTTCACCGCTTCTTCAACCAGGCCAATTTCATAAATTGAATCGACATTGATCGCATAAATCCCCGCACTAACGGCGTCGTCCAATTCGCTGGCGCTCTTGCTGGTGCCGTTGAAAATAATCTGGTCGGGGCGAAAACCCACGCGCAACGCCTTAAAGAGTTCACCACCGCTGTTCACTTCGATATCGATGCCCGTCTCCAACACCGTCTTGAGCACTGTCATGTTGGAGTTTGCTTTCGAGGCATAGAAAAAGCGGATCGGATGGTCAACCGACCGGGCTGCTTGCTTTAGTCGTTCAATATTGGATCTAATCCGTGGTGCGGAAAAAACGAAAAGAGGCGAGTCATACTTGCGAACAAGCTCCAGCGCGTCTGCGCCGTTGACAGCGAGGTGACCATCGCGGACTTCAAGGAAATTTGGAATCGTCCAGGCTGGAGCTGAAGATACTACCGTCATCGACATCTCTTTAAGTTTCCCCGTCGAAGAAAATACCAACTATTAATTCGAGCGAAGATAGACTGGGAGTGTTGCAGCGTCAAGGCTATTCATCGCAAAAAAGAGTTGGCCGCGGTTCACGCGGATAAACGCCGATAGGAAAAAGAAGGAAAACAATAGCCTTAATAGCAACAGATTACTGCTTGCTTATTTGTTTTTTTCTGATCTGCGTTGATCCGCGTGAATCAGCGGCTACATCTTTGAGCTTCCGCAGCACTTCACGGATCTGTTTGTAATGACGTTGCTCGTGATAACCGATAAACGAAACCGTAGCCACGCCGTCGATATCACCAAGAAATGGATGCTTGAAGACAAGGCTTCGGAAGCGATCGCCGTGGGTAGTGCAAAGTGTTTTCAACGACTGTCGTGCGCGGTCAAAGTTTTCGATAGCTATTTCTTTAGCAGGCGCGTTCAAAGGTTTCATAGCTTTCGGAGCTTTCACCCGAATAAGCCGAACGGAAACGATAGAAGTTGGGATCAACCAGCGGAAGAATCCGACGCGTTGCGGTGCGCGAGCGATAGCGCCTTCAAGCTCTTTGGTGACGCGGTCTTCGACGAGACAGAGGTGATGAACTATTTCGGCAACACTCCACTCGCCTTCAGCGGGTCGCCGCGAATAGAGTTCCGGCCCAAGCGCCGAGACTGTGCCAAGCAGCCTTTGGTGCACTGAGTCCAGCTGCAGCAAAGCTTTTTTCATAAGGGCAACTGATTAAGTTCAAGTAGTTCAGAGTACAAGCTTTAGCTTGCCTCTTTGCGAACAGCAACCTAAAGGTTGGACTCTGAACTTCCTGGACTCTGAACTTGTTGAGTGTAAACGCAATCAGTTTAGTGGTTCGCCAAAATTGTAAACGATGATTCCAGTTACTTTCACCGGTTCGCCCATCAACAGGGTCGGCGAAAACCTCGCTTGACGAGCCGCAGCGACAGCCGCCGCTTGAAGCAACGGGTGACCAGATACGGCGTGGGCCGAAATAACCGCTCCGTTTTCATCAACCGTGACTTGCACGGTGACTGCGCCGGAGGCCTTAGCTTGTCGGGCCATAACGGGATACTCGGGTGCAGGCAGACTGATGGCTTTGCCATTCAATACGCCGCCCGAAATAGGGGCCCGTACCCTCGGCTCAGCAGTCATGGCAGCACCGCTCGGCTCGTCTTTTCTCGTATCCGCATCGTCATTGGCCACGGGCTTCGCAGGTTGGGCTTCTGCTACCGAGGCGTTAGGGCGAGCAGTCTCAGATGCAGCTCTTTCAGGTGGTACTTCGACTTTCTCGGGAAGCACGAATGAACTCAGAAACTGTTCCTGGATGGCCTCGTCTTTTTTAGTGTTCAAATAGACTATTGAGTAGAACCGCTTTTTGGTGGCGAAGACATGAGCGGTTCCAGCCAGGTCGCCAATCGTTAAGCGATATTCGCGACCAGGGTTTCCCTGTAAAGTTTTCTCGCCGACGAGCGTGAGTTTTGCAACTGCATCTTTGCGAACTCTTGGCGCAAAAAGGATCTTGAAAGCGTCGACGTAGGAGTTTATTCGCTGCATCTCGGTATACAGCGCTGGATTTGATTTTATGCCGCTCAACGAAACGACCGCGAACACGGGTCCAGCCGGGCGGCTGGAGATGTACATCCGCGTATTTAACTCCATCTTGTGATAAGGCTCTTTACTGGATTCAAAAGTTGAACCCTTGGGCATAAGCACAGAAAACACCTCGCCTTCGGGGCGGAGCGTTTCCCAATCCAGTGTGTTAGCGGGTGCCGACCTATTTACCACTGACTGCGCGGACGCGACAGAAAAGCAGGCTATTACAACAAGCAAACTGGCGAGTGGGCGTAAGTTGAAACAAGATGAGTGAATTGGGAAATGAAATGAACGCATGGCGCTTACTCCTTTAAAGCCTTTGAGCGATCATGAGGTCATCGGGTCAACCTGAGAGATTTTTACAATACCCGCAGCTAATTTCAAGGTCAAAGCTGCGCCACCATCTCCGCCGGATTCCAATAGGCGTACAAGGTCTGGATCTTTCCTGCTTCATTAACTTCAAAAACATCAATGCCTTCAAAGTGTACCTTGCGCCCTTGTTTGCTGATGCCGCGCCCTGACCATTTCACCGCGGCACCGTTGCCGGCCACGAAAACCTCATCCTCAGTTAAGCCAACTTCTTTGAAGGCAGCGGTAATCGTCTGAAAAAACTCACCTAGTCTCTGGTGACCTTTCGTGGGCGGCGCGCCAACCGGATCGTAAGTCACCGCATCTTCGGCAAAGGTATTTACCCAGGCCTGCTGATCCATTGCTCGTGTGGCCGCAAAGTAGGCCTTGACTGCCTTCGAAACAATCTCCGGAGACATTTAATCCTTCTTCCTTTCTCGCTCTTGCTGTACCAATAGCCGGCGCAATATTTTCCCCGAAGGAGATTTGGGAATCTTCTCGATGAACTCGAGCTTTCGTATCTTCTTGTGGGGCGCGACTCGCCCGGCCACGAAATTCATAAGCTCTTCTGCCGGGACCTCTCCTTTTAATACTACGAAAGCCTTCGGCACTTCTCCCGCCTCATCGTCGGGATAAGGAATTACCGCCGCATCGGCCACGCAAGGATGCATCAGCAGCAATGCTTCCAATTCAGCCGGGGGTACCTGGAAACCTTTGTACTTGATTAACTCCTTGGCCCGATCGACGATGTAGAAGTGTCCATCATCGTCGACGTAGCCAATGTCTCCGGTGTGCAACCAGCCGTCCGGGTCGATAGTTGCCGCCGTGGCTTCCGGACGATTCAAGTAACCCATCATTATCTGCGGACCACGAACGCAGACTTCGCCTTCCTTGTTGGGCCCCAGCGACTCGCCTGTTTCCAGATCTATGATCTTGCATTCGGTGTTGGGCGCGGCCAGACCCACTGACCCAAACTTCACCTGCGCGGGATCGGCCGGCGATGAATGCGTCACCGGACTCGTCTCGGTCATTCCGTATCCCTGGCGAATCTCGCAATTCAGTCGTTGCATGCAGGCGCGCGTGAGGTGTTCATCGAGAGGAGCGGCGCCGCTGAAGATGGTTTTCAGTTTCGACAAATCGTAATTAGCGACCACCGGATTTTTGCTGAGCGCCAGAATGATCGGCGGGACCACATGGGTCAGCGTCACGGCGTAGTCCTGAAGTGTTTGCAAAAAAGGCTCGAGCTCAAAACGCTGTAACATCACGATAGTGGCGCCCTGGTAAAGACCCATGTTCAAGACGACCCCCAGACCGTAGATGTGGAAGAGAGGCAAGACGCAGATCAAAATATCGTTCTCTGTCAAGATTTGCAGACCTTCCATCTGGCACAAGTTCGCGACCAGGTTGTGGTGAGTAAGCATTACGCCTTTGGGGAGTCCGGTCGTGCCGCTCGAATAAGGAAGAGCTACGAGGTCCTCGCGCACGTTTATCGCAACCTCGGGGAAATCTCCGTCACTATCGAGCAACGAAGAGAAAGGAGTGCCGCTACTGGCTTCGTCAAACCCGCCGTCATTACCAGCTACACAGGCGGCGTTTTCGAAGACAAACACCTCCTCGATATTGGCGGCGCGCGCGGCGTTCACGGCTTTTCCCAGGCATTGAGGAACGGTGACCAGAAAACGCGCGCCCGCATCTTTTAGTTGATGCGCGATTTCATTTTCGGTGTAGAGGGGATTAACTGGTGAGTTTATGCCGCCGAGACAAGCGACGGCATGAAAGATGATGGCATATTCCGGTAGATTCGGACTAAGAATTCCAAAGACCTCGCCTTTCTTAAACCCGCGACGGGAGAGGCTGGCCGCGACGCGCGCGATGGATTCCACGAGTTCGGAATAAGTGATGGCGCGACCGGTGGTTCCATCGATCAGCGCAGCCTTATCGCCGTACTCTTTCGCATTCTGAAAGACGAACGGCGTCAGCGGAATTTCAGGTATGACGACTTCGGGAAATGGTCCGCGGAAGATCATGGTTCCTTGTAACGCAAACTGTTAGTTTGCCGGGCGCGGCATTTTGATTTTAGTTTTCTCTGTGCGTCCTCCGTGTTCTCTGTGTCTCTGTGGTGAATCTTTGTTGACAGTTGCTCACCACCGAGACACAGAGAACCACGGAGGACGCACAGAGATTAGTCAAAACCAGGGCGCCTACCTTATCAGGTGACCCCACTTCTGGAAAAGGATTATATTAGACCCTTCGTTGCTTGCGTTCGACCGTCATTAGAAGCTCATGCCCGAAACCGAAGCTCGCCCACTCAACATCATTTGTCTCGCCACCTACTTCAAAGGTGGCGACTTTATTCGCGAGTGTAAACGACTCGGTTGTAAGGTCATTCTGATCACAAAGGAAAAAATGCTCCAGGAAGACTGGCCACACGAAAGTCTCGACGATCTGATCGCAGTGCCCAACGACGCCGGCCCGCCCTTAATGATCGACCTCGTTGCCTTCATCGCGCGCAAGGTAAAACCGGATCGCGTGGTTGCGCTTGAGGAGTTTGACGTAATGACGGCAGCCCTGATTCGCGAACACTTTTGCCTTCCCGGCATGAACAGCTCACGGGCAAAGACCTTTCGCGACAAGTACCGGATGGCCGAAGCTGCCAGAGCCGCCGGGGTCGTCCTTCCTGACTTTGTGCCGTTGATCAATCCGGACGACGTGCAAGCTTTCATGGAACGTGTGCCGCCGCCATGGATTATCAAGCCACGCTCGGATGTTTCCGCCATCGGAATCCGCAAAGTAAACGACGCGGCGGAAGTTTGGCGCATCACTGGTGAAATGAACGAACGCGAAAACCTGCGCGAGCGCGCGTCTTATTATATTTTGGCGCAGTTCATTTCGGGCGAGGTCTTTCACGTTGATTCTATTGTCCGGAACGGCCGCGTGGTATTCGCTGGGGCTAATCGGTATGGACGCCCGCCGCTGGAAGTGGCCCACGGTGGGGGCGCCTACGTCTCGCGAACAGTTGCCCATCGATCTGAGAACGAGCAGCAACTGTTTGCAGTTAATCGCAAATTGGTCAAGGCTTTGCAGCTCGACCGGGGTGCGGCGCACGCGGAGTTCATTAAGAGCGATGAAGATGGGAAATTCTATTTTCTGGAGATCGCCGCGCGGGTAGGCGGCGCTTACATTGCCGACGTTTTAGAAGCAGCGTCGGGCGTCAACCTGTGGCGCGAGTGGGCGCGGATGGAAGTAGCGGACGCTGGTACCAGGCGGCAGGAGCAGTCGGCAGGAGCAGGCGAGATGATCGACGATGGGAAAGGGCCAGTTTTTAACAAACTAAAGCCACTGCGAAATGAATACGCGGGGATCGTCCTGTCCCTCTCGAAGCAGGGACATCCCGACACCTCCGGTTACGACGATCCCGAAATCGTCTACCGCGTAAAAAAACTCCACCATGCCGGTTTGATTGTTCGCTCTCCGAAGTTGGAGCGCGTCGAGGATTTACTGACGCAGTACGCGGCGCGTTTCGCTGACGATTTCGTCGCCGTTGTCCCGCCGCTTGAGAAAGCTGAATGATTCTGGTCGTTGCGGCTTCGCCACCTGATGTGCGGAAGGACTTCAGAGCCCGTGTCAAAACTCAGAAATCCCACCCACGGAAGTGGGTGGATTTTTCAGATCCGACCTACCAGAGGCAGGGCGGATTCTTTGGGAATCCCACCCACGGTAGTGGGTGGATAGTTCAAGTCCAGCCTCTCCCCGCTAACTTCCGATCACCACAGGCGGGATCTGAACAATCCACCCACTGCCGTGGGTGGGATTCAAAAACTCGGTCACCGCTGTTTGTAGCCCGGACTTGAACCATCCACCCACTTC
>DASXQM010000149.1:0-6692 GCA_036507195.1 Pyrinomonadaceae bacterium
TTGCCGTCGTGATAGACCGTCTGCTTGGCGCTTACCATACGCAACCCGCCAAGCATTGGCTCTGCTGTATTCAGATTGCGATTGAACCTGGGAAAGTTACTGCTGGAAACGTAAAGTCGTAACCGGTGCCCCTTCTTAAACACGTTGCTGGTTGCCCAGAGGTCGATGGTGTACTTGTATACTTTGCCAGGAACAATTTCTTGCGCTCGCTCGGCGCCATCACGATAGCGCGCGCGCACCACCCCGTCTGTAAGAAAGCGCGCGTACCCAGACTCATCTACATCTGCAAACAGCGCCGTAAAGTCTGTATCGATCGCTGAGGTTGAGGCGTAAACATCCAAACTTATGAACCCCGTAACCTCAAGATCTTTTTCGAGCGGCGCCGTTGAGAATATGAGCACATCCGGGCGTGACTCATTCGGACGCTGATCGAAAGGCCCTGGCGGCACTGCGACACCACAGCAGAGACGCCCACCGATTGTTGGCACAGGGTTCTTTGGATCGTACTCGAACTGATCAGGTCGCTCCGAACCGGGCGCAGTCGGGCTCAATACTCCATCGCTGGTTGGCCCATTCGCACCACGCGCTGAATGCAAGTAGTATTTAGTGTAGCGTGTCCGAGCGAGAGGAAATTCATGTTCGTCGCGCCAGTCGTTCTCGCCCATGATAAAGATACGGACGGGCGCCGCGCCGGCATAATCGTTCTGCACTCCCTTCAGCGTGTAGTCAAACCACTTAAGCGCAGTGCCTGTCAGGTCCAGCACAGCGTTTCTCCCAAACACGACATCACCAACCTTCCCTTCTGCTGAGGTTGGTGTATGGGCCCACGGCCCAATAAGCAGTCGCTGGCCAGCGCGCACTTCAGGGTCCCTCGCTTCTGTATGCAGCCCGGCATAGTTCTTAACGGAGCCCTTGAGAAAGAGATCGTGCCAGCCAGCTGCGTGCAAACCTTTGACGTTCATCTCTCGATAGTGATCAGAGATTCGCCAACGCTGCCAGTAAGCATCGCTTCGCTCGTGTTCCATCCAGTCGCGAAAGTATGGAGCGAGGCTGACAGGATCCGGCACACTTAATAGCGGATAATTTTCGACGGGCAGTGTTGCGACCCACTCTTTGGGCCTTGAGTTTTCCTCGGCCCGCCGCCGTAGCGTGTCGACAGCCAAGATAGAAGTCCAGGAACTCGTGAACCATTGCATCAGCACGCTGCTCTGGTAAGTCCAGCCCTCGTAATAATCGGAACCTGTTAGGTAAGGAAAGATCGCGACGAGGTGCGGTGGCCGGGCCATGGCAGCGAGCATCTGTGTGGCTCCGACATAAGAACCGCCGAACATGCCGACCTTGCCGTTAGCATATTCCAACTTCGCCGCCCACTCGACGGTGTCGAAGCCGTCCTGGCTTTCGTCACGGAATGGATAAAAGACGCCGCCCGACTCATAACGCCCACGAGTATCTTGCAGCACAACGACGTAGCCGTGACCAGACAACTGGTAGGCCATGCTCGACTCATCTTTGCGGTCATAAGGCGTGCGTTCAAGCAGCACAGGAAATCTGCCTTCACCTTTGGGCCTATACACGTCTGCGACCAGCGACACACCGTCACGCATCTTAATGCGGACACCGTTTTCAACTGCGACTTGATAAAGGGTCTCGGACGGTGCGACTGCTACCGATGCTGGCGCAACCAGTGCGACTGCCGTGCAGGTCGAGACAATAAACGCTAATGCTAGACACCTTCCGCTCCTCCGAACGGCGCCTGACGATATTGACGTGAAAGCTATAAACATCTCACTCCTACAGAGTGAAGAACCTGGTAGTCTATGAAAATCCAGACTAAACCAGTTCCCCTCAGCGTCTCTGCGGCGCACTCGCTGAAACAGTTATCGCCCCCAATCCGTACCAGCCGTCCGGTTCGCGCCCCTTGATAGCGAGACGCACCGCAGGTTGATTAGTGCGAGGATCCAGAAGCGCGAGGCGTATTCGATACGTTCCAGGCCCGAGCGAATCCGGCACGTAGACCAGTTGGTCTACCACGGCATCACCCGGCAACCACCTGGTCACATCCAGGGTCAGGGGCACGTTCTGGCTTTCCGCTGCCGACTGAAATTGTATCGTCAACGTATACTGACGGTAGACAGGCGCGACACCCGCGTTCAGCCACCACATGTGAACCGGCATCATCTGACCCGCTTTGACCGCGCGCGGATATTCCAGCCGCCTCAGAACAAACCTGTACCCTATCCGTTTCTGAAAGTCATCGAACCTCTGCCGCCACTCGGGAGGAATGGGTGATGATTTTACGTTTAAACTGCTGACGTGCCATCGGAGCGCCTGATCGAGAATGTAGTCTACGTCCCACCCCTTCTCTTTCCAGAAGGCGGGAACCCAGCAAGTCTCCAGAGAGACCGGGCTTCGCTGCCAGACATCTTGTATACCCATGCGCGCGATCTGCTGCGGGTAAAAGTCAAGCATGTGAGAAAAAGTTGGCCTGTCTTTCCATTGCCGACCCATATCGCCGAGACAGTCGAGTCGCCAACCGGCGCCGCGTCCAGTTCCATAGGCGAGCGCTTGCGGCTCGTCGAAATTCATTAGTAGCGGAGTAGTTTTGAAGGCGTCGAAGTAGATGTCAATGAGTGCCTTTTGAAACTGAAATGCCGGCATGTAGTCGCTCCAGCCTTCGCCCCAGTAGCCAACAGACGAAATGTCCACGCTGTCGAGAAATGGATGGCCATCGTAGCGAGCGCCGGCCTCTGCCACGAGTGCGGTCCAGTACTTCAGGTAGAGAAGATCGCTGAAGTCAGGTTGCCAGATAGTGCCGTCTTTGTCAGTTGGCTTATTGGCCCGCCGCGCGCCTGAGTTGCGATACCATTCCGGCAATGGATGCTCCTCGTCGTAAGGCATGAGACGGATGGCAAGCGATTGATGATGCCGGCGCGCTTCATCGAGAGCCATATCGATGATCTCCCAGCGGATGCGATTGAGAGCAGGCTGAAGTTCATTCCAGAACCAGCGACAGTAAGCAATGGACGTGTCTGGAAAAACCGATTGCGCAGAAGCCTCTGAGCGTTTCGACGTTGGTCCTTCCTCCGACCAACTGAGGCCCTGATTCAACGGTTGACTGTTAAACCGTTGAAAGGTTGTGATTCCCATTCCCGGATTGACGAGCACCTCATCACTCGCTTCAGGCCTCACAGCGATGGTTTCCGTCTGCGCCGAGGCGCCGGCAAAAAACGAGACCCCAAGCGCCATAAGCAACGAAATTCTGCGAAGCATGATTTTCTCTTTAGTCTTTATGTCCGATGTGCTTTAGCTTGTCGCTGTTGTGCAACAGGGTCTGCTTCGACAATCACGACAAGCTTAAAGCATATCGGACATTCAGTGCCGGCCCTCGTGCCGCATGAAATAAATAAGCTGGCTGGAGAACTGAAACGCCCAGTTGAACGCTCGCGCCGGATGGTTGACGTCCAGGCTCACCGCGAGGGGAAAGAGCTTATTGAAACGCTTTCGATAAACGGTGGCACGTCTTGGATCTTTGTTGAAAAAGGAGCCAAGGGCAAAGGTGTAAGCCATCTCAGGGTTATGCATTTCCATATCGGGGCCAAGCTCGCTGGCTGGCTCTTTCGGATCGAGGCCAGCGAAACAGTTGATCACGTAATAAGCCTTTGATCCGTCAGGCACCATTCCCTGCCGATCAAGAAAGTCGCACCATTTGTTTACGATCTCAGGCACGCGACGATCGCCGGTTAGAATCCAGTACTGAAAAAGCGGATCGAGCAGCAGCGCCATCATCCACGCGGAAGTCGCGCCTTTAAAAGTCGCTTCATTTGGATCGTAGAGAGCCCAGTCTTGCCTTAAGGAGCCGTCTGCTGGGCGTCCATCCGGCGGATTCTGCTGGTGCCGGTAATATGCGTCAACGCACTCTCGCGCTTTCACCCAATAGGCGCGATTCCCGGTCAACTCCCAACCGTGCAGAATACCCAGGAGCCCGTAGCCCTGGTGTCTGAGCGTCCAAAATCTTCTTCCACGCTCAGGATCCACGCCCACAGGGCTGGGAGTGAGGATGGATGGTTGATAAACGGGGTCCTGGTTCTTAATACAATACCCGGCCATGATCTTTCCGGCTTCGCGCATTCGCTCGTCGCCCGTAAGCAGGTAGTGAATGTGCATAGCGCGGGGATAGACGTATTTGAGATCGGGGCCCTTCAAAGTGAATATGCCGGCATCGGGGCCGTCCATCTTCGTATGCAGTCTTACGAAATGTGCCGCGCGATATGCCGCTTCGAGAAACTTCCCATCACCGGTGCGGGCAAACATCTTGTAATAGGCGGTCGTCCGATCAAAAAGCCACTCGGAATAAACCTGGCTATTGAGATAGGCGAGGGATCCAGGAAAATTTCTTTCGACGAATTGGTCGTAGGCTCGGTACTGCCCCGATTTTGAGGCTGGAGTTTGCGGACCGACGATCCACGAGTCACACATCCAATCGGCGGGCAACAACGCCACGACCTTTGGCCCGTCCAAGCCGGCCTTGCTAATCAAAGTCTCTTCCACAGGGACAAAGCTACTCTCGTTTTTTCGTCGGGGTTGGAACAAGATTTTAATCCGCTGGGTTCGCTCCTGGCTAAAATCCGAGGTGAACTGAATGAGCAGAGAGCGAATGCTTCCTTCCCTACCTCCAATCCGCCATGGCTCAAGCGCACGAACCGCCGCAGTGAATTCTTGTCCAGCTGCATTGACTACTCGAACATTCCGCGGGTCTGAGAGAAACCCCGGCGGCAGCGGCAGCCCGAAGTTGACAACCTCGCGACCCAAATCGGCAACGCGTGCCTCCAGACTCACCTCCACTTCCCGCGGCCGCTCAGGCCTGCCCACTGATGCTGACGCCACCGTCGCGCGCTGCGCTATTAAAAACAGAAGACCCGTTTGGACAAAGGACCTGCGAGTAATGTTCGAATCTGACATGTTTGATAGAAACACTTGCCAGGCTCGGCAAGGGCTTGACTGTTACACGCGCGACCCGCGGCTCAATTCCGCGCTAGCTCTTTAGACCTAATAAACGCTCCGCATTTTCATAGTAGACTTTGCGAAGAATCCTTTCCGGTAAACCAATCCCATAGATTCTCCACCTTCCCTGAGGCGGTTTTGGTGCCGGAGCGTAATCGAAATACTCATCTTCAGTCTCCAGGAACCGGTAGTAGATCTCATACAAGCGCTCGCCAAAAATCTGTTGCGGCGTTTCATTACCACGGGGCACGGCATCTGTGCCGAACAGAATGCGATCTTGATATTTATCGAAGAACTTGCGCGAGGCGCGAGGCTGCCTCCCCAGTTCACCGATCCGCGCGCCTATCTCAACGTGCATATTCGGATATCGATCCAGCAATTCAGAGACAAAAGGCAGATTCTCAGAATCGCCCACATGCAGAACAACGAACTGCGTCCTTGGATGGCGAGCCATCAACCGGTTCCGCGCCTCTTGCAACTCCTGATTGCTGGGAAAGTCTTTACCGTAAAAAGACCAATCGGGGTGCGCACTCAACTCCTCATACCGTTCGTTGAAACGATCCGTGGGCAGAAAGAATGCTTCGGGATCAGATGTGTGAATAGCGACAGGCATGCGATGAGCGCCGGCGGCTTCCCACATCGGGTCGAAGCGGTGGTCATCAATTTTTACTAGTGGCCCGGTCCTGACCCGTTCACGCAGGTAAAGACCGAGCGTCTTTAAAACTTTCAGGCCCCTGGCGCCGAATTCCTGGGCCCGCGCTATCTGATCAGCCTGAAATTGAGGGTAGCCAGGCTCGGTGATCTTTTCGAACCAGGGCTCGGTAAAAACGACGAACCTGTCAGGGTGCGGCTTCTGCCAATAATTGATGGTTTGCTCAAGCACCTTTCCATAACCTCCCGTCAGGTTCACCATCATCCGCAGGTTCTTTCGATCCATTACTGATAGCACTTCTTCCGGTGTCGCGTTGTTATCTGCTTCTGTTACTTGCGCACGACGAGCAGACCAGGAGAGGTGAGTGTGGAAATCAATCACCGGGAAGCGTGCGCGCGAAACCTTGGTTTCGGGCACATGAAGCATGCTCTTCGGTTCGTAGTCTTCAAGCGCGAGCTTTCCCTTGCCGGGCGCCTTCTCTCGACCGAGCTCACGTTCCTTTGGTCGCACCTGCGAGGCGTTGACGATTATGCCCTGCCCGGCAGCAGCCACACCCAGGCTCGCCAGCCAGTTTCTTCGAGTCCATCCAGCCATTTCGCACTCCTTCCTATCCGGGCGTATCCGGGCGATCCCCCAACGACCAGGGATCGCAACTACCTCGGAGCTTCTGTCGCGGGTAAGAGTAAGTTGTTGCCATCAACAAACCGCTGAAATCTTTGCACTCAGCGAATCAAAACAAAGCAGGCGCTGCAATTTGCCTCCGGCCGTGGCCCAGTCTGAAGTTTTACGCAGCAATTTTTCAGATGACAAGTATGCCTGTAGCAATCGGCTTTATAGCACCAACAAACTGAAGGCAGCAAGACAATTTGACCTCGGCCGGATCAGGAAATGGGCCAAGAGAGGGCGCCGGAATGCAAAATTGCATTAAAGCCTCCCAGCGTTTTCAGAACCTGGAATGCCAAAAACATTAACTATCTTGTTACCACCACCAGAGGATGTTATAAGAGCCGCCCAAGTTCCTTCAGCCCGACCTTCAGAA
>DASXQM010000150.1:0-45313 GCA_036507195.1 Pyrinomonadaceae bacterium
CGATCACCACAGGCGGGATCTGAACAATCCACCCACTGCCGTGGGTGGGATTCAAAAACTCGGTCACCGCTGTTTGTAGCCCGGACTTGAACCATCCACCCACTTCCGTGGGTGGGATTTCTGAGTTTTGACACGGGCTCAGAGCCCTGACACCTGCGGGGAAAGCTCCTTCCACTCATCAGAAGGCAGAGCCTCGGTACACTCACGGTTTTGTAGTTACCCGGCGCGGCCTTGCTTGCGCCGAAAGCGACGGGCAAAATACAGAGTATCGAAAGAATTTTGCCCGGGGAAAAAGTGTTTGAGCCGAACCTGTCACATCAGGCGCGCTTTATGCAGGCTTCGGTTCGAGCGTCAACTACGAATCTACGAACGATAATCACTAGAACCTAACAGGACAGGTGAAATGAGCGCACCAGTGCAGCAGGAAAACATCACCGCAACTCCCGACCTCGATCAACTTTGCATCAACACAATCCGAACGCTTTCACTTGATGCCGTACAGAAGGCTGAATCAGGTCATCCAGGTTTGCCGCTCGGCGCCGCGCCGATGGCTTATGTGCTTTGGACGCGTTTCTTACGGCACAATCCGAACAACCCAAAATGGGAAAATCGCGATCGCTTTCTGCTTTCCGCCGGTCATGGTTCGATGCTGCTCTATTCGCTGCTGCATCTTACGGGGTACGATCTGCCGCTCGATGAGCTCAAAAACTTTCGCCAGTGGGGCTCGAAAACCCCGGGCCATCCTGAGTATGGACTGACGCCGGGCGTTGAGATTACTACCGGCCCCTTGGGCCAGGGCTTTGCGAATGGAGTTGGCATGGCGATGGGCGGGGCGCATCTCGCAGCGAAATTCAACAAAGATAGCTTTCCCCTTCTCGATCATTACGTCTACGCGATTGTCTCCGACGGCGATCTGATGGAAGGCGTCGCGTCGGAGGCAGCATCGCTCGCCGGCCATCTTCAACTAGGCAAACTCATCTATCTATACGACGACAACAACGTGACCATCGAGGGCTTCACCAAACTTGCCTTCAGTGAAGACGTACCGACGCGGTTCGAGGCTTATGGTTGGCACACGCTGACTGTTGAAGACGGCAACAATCTCGACGCGATCGAGGCTGCGATACGTGAGGCACAGTCGGTGGGCGGCAAGCCGTCATTGATTTCAGTGAAGACAATAATTGGCTACGGTATGCCGACGGCCGGAACGCGCAAAGCCCACAGCGATGCACCGGGCGAAGAGGCGGTCCGCGAAACTAAACGGCATCTTAGCTGGCCGGAAGATAAGCAGTTCTACATTCCTGACGAAGCGCTGAAGCATTTTCGGGAAGCAGTTGACCGGGGCGCGCGGCAGGAAGCTGAATGGAATGCGCTGGTTGATAAATATCAGCAGGAGCATCCCGAACTGGGTGGCCAATGGCGCTCGATGATGAAGGGTGAACTGCCCGAGAATTGGGAAACGCATCTGCCGGACTTTAAAGATGCGAAGCCCGTAGCGACGCGAGTGGCGAGTGGCGAAGTCATCAATGCGCTGGCGCCACACCTGCCGATGTTGATCGGCGGCTCTGCCGATCTCGGAGTCTCAAACAATACGGACATCAAAGGCGGAGGAGATTTTGAGGCGGGTTCCTACGACGGGCGGATTATTCACTTCGGAGTGCGCGAGCATGCCATGGGCTCGACGCTTACCGGCATTTCTCTGAATGGTGGCTTGATTCCGTATGGCGGCACGTTCATGACTTTTTCGGATTACATGCGCCCGGCGATTCGACTCGCCGCGCTTTCGGAAGTGCAGGTGATTTACGTCTTCACTCATGATTCAATCGGGCTCGGCGAAGACGGGCCCACGCACCAACCGATTGAACACCTGGCGGCGCTGCGTGCGATTCCAAAGCTCTTCGTGGTTCGCCCTGCTGATCCGGCTGAGGTGCGTGAAGCCTGGCGCCTTGCGATCTTGCGCCGGCACGCACCTACTGCACTCGCGCTGACACGGCAAAAGGTAGCGGCGATCGATCGAACGCGTTACAGCTCGGCTGAAGGTTTGCGCCGCGGCGCTTACGTACTTGCTGAAAGCGTTAGCGACCAGCAGGGTCAAAAAAATTCTGCACCGCAATTGATCTTGCTCGCCACCGGCTCTGAAGTTTCCCTGGCGATCGAGGCCCGCGAGAAACTACAAGCAGAAGGAATTGCCACGCGTGTTGTTTCTCTGCCTTGCTGGGAACTTTTCGAAGAGCAGCCGCAAGACTATCGCAACGAAGTTCTTCCTCCAGGCGTGACAGCCCGTCTTGGCATTGAAGCAGGCGTTTGCCAGGGCTGGGATCGCTATGTGGGACCGAAGGGCGATGTCATCTGCCTTGATCGCTTTGGCGCTTCAGCGCCCGGCGATGTGGCGATGCGCGAACTCGGCTTCAATGCGGAAAACGTCTTGAAGCACGCAAAGGCGTTGCTCTAACTCATGCGAATTGCGATCGGCGCTGATCATGGCGGTTACCCTCTCAATGAAAGGGTGATCAAGGAACTTGATGCCGCGGGACATGAGATTGTCGATTTCGGCACGCACGTCGGTTCGCGGCCGGACGACTATCCCGATTACGCATTAAAGGTCGGTGAGGCTGTACGCGATAACCAGGCTGACATCGGAATTCTGATTTGCGGCAGCGGCGTTGGCGCCTCAGTTGCCGCTAATAAGCTGACTGGAATCCGCGCCGCGCTTTGCGGCGACACTTATTCCGCACATCAATCACGCGAACATGACAACTGCAACGTGCTTTGTTTGGGCGCGCGCGTTACCGGCGAAGAACTCGCGCTTGAGCTGGTGCGTGCTTTTGTAGCTGCGCGCTTCACTGGCGAAGAACGGCACCAGCGAAGACTGGCAAAGGTTGCTTCGATTGAGCAGAGCAGGTAGCTGAAAAGCAGACGAACTACGATTTTCCATTTGTCATTTTCCATTTTGCAATTGTTACGGATACCTCGCATGCCGAGAACTGCCTGAAAATGAAAAATGAGAAATGAAAAATTATGAAAAATGACAAATGGAAAATCTTCTTGATCTAGTTGCACTTGTCATTTTCTTGCCCCCACTACAAATCGCAGCGCCCTGGGCATGACGCGAAACTCGACGGGTGTTAGTCCGCGAACGTTTCCATCGGCCTCAATCGGCATAGCGTCTTCAGCGGAGAAAGTTTCGATACTAACTCCTTCACCTTGTGCGATTCTCACCTTCGGATTCGCGATGTGCCCGCCTTTATGTATTCGTGCGAGCTCACGCACCACATTCGCCCGACTCAGTCCGGATGCAGTCACCACGTCTAATTTCCCATCATCGATGCTCGCCTGCGGCGAAAGCATCATGCCTCCGCCGGCGTAAAGCGCATTAGCGACTGCAGCCAGGTTCATGCTCCCCTCTATAACCTCGCGATCATCTATCGAGACTCGTACGCGGCGTTCCCGCCAGCCGGCCAGGGCCGCAAGAGCCGCTGCTGCAAACCTCGCTTCACCAGAAAATCTCCGCATGAAGTTTCCCTGTGCCGCGACGCGAGCAGCCGTCTCGCCGCCAATTCCCATCGTGGAAGCGTTCAGGCAAATGAATGGCGTTTCATAGCCATCGCAGAGCCCATAAAGAACATCCACCAGGCGCACATTATCATCGGCAGGTGTACGACATTGGGAAATGAAAATCTCGATCCACTTCTCCAGAGGCTCTCGCCGGCCCATCAGACTTCGAGCGAAATCATCGCCGGTGCCGGCTGGAAGAATTGCCAACTGAGCCTCGGCGTTTTTTTGCGAGGGAAGATCGTCCAGTCGTGAGCTGAACTCAAAAAACCCCTGAGCCGCTTCGCTCAGGGTGCCATCGCCCCCGATCACGGCAATGGTATTTACTCCGTTCCTTAGTGCAGCACGAGTCTGTGTCGTCGCATCGCCTGCCTGCGTAGTTTCGTAAACATCAAAGTCAATGCCACCGGCTTCCAGGCGGTTTCGAACAATGGGCCACGCTTGTCGAGCTTTCGCGGCAGCATTGTTAAGGATGATGAGTGGTATGTTTCGCATGCGAATTCGTAGATGGTAAATGGTGAATGGGGAATGGTAAATGGCTCACATGCGCATGGAGTCGAACGAGAGCTTTGGCAAGATTGTCTTAATGATTGAGTGATGTAGCACTGTGACGGCTCCGCCATTTGATGTGCGGAAGGTCTATGACTGTCTATGACCTTGCGAGGCACGACTAAAAATTAAGGGCTGCGCCCGTCAATTGGGCGCAGCCCTCATTTATAGGAGGTGGCTGACGGTAGGGCAGAGCCGCTACCGCACATCAAACGGCGAAGCCGTTAAGCCAAGTTCAGGAGCGTGCTCTCGCACGCCTGGCTGCCAAAGCAAGTTCCCGTGCCCGCGGCATCGCATCCACTGCCCGCGCTATTTGCGGATCGCTTTCATTCAAGACCTGCAGCGCCGTCATTGATCCATATGCCGCCGTCGCCAGGTCGTAACGCAACTGCTTCTCGACATACGGGCGCATGCGATCCAGTTGTTCCGGCGTCGCTTTGAAAACCGGCTTACTGGCAACGAAACGTGTTAATTCTTTGAATAGAGCTTCAGTAACAGGAAAGTCTGTTGGCTGAAGGTCGTGGTCATATTCGATAGCACGTTGGACTTTGTAGTTTTCAAAACCGGCGACACGTCCGGTAGTCAGTTCCAGCGCAAAAGCGAAAATTGGATCTACGAGGCGATTTTCAGCGAGAGTGGTCTTGATCGGCTTAGCGATCTCGTCCGGCGCAATTCCACCACCACCGTAGACGGCACGGCCAGTGTCTGTATGACTTTCCGGCCCAACCGGTAAAGCAGGCGTCGTTTCTTTGTTATTCGATAATCCGCCGCGCGTGTAGTAGTCGTAGAAGCCTCCATTCGAATAGTCGCGCTGAATCAGCCGGCCCGAAGGTGTGAAGTATTTGGCGATGGTCAAGAGCAATGCTGAATCATATTCAAGTTGAATAGGAAGTTGGACCAGTCCCTTACCGAAAGTACTCTCGCCCACGATCAGAGCGCGATCGTGATCCTGCAAGGCGCCGGCGACGATTTCGGCCGCTGAGGCAGTTTCGCCATTTACTAAAACGACCAAAGGAATCGGATCCGGAGAGTCATTGAGTGCGGCAAAGGGTTCTGTGCTTCCTCGGATCCTTCCTTTTTGCGTGACGATCAGCTGTCCGCGCTGCAGGAACATGTTGGCAACTCGCACTGCTTGAATCAACAGGCCACCACGATTGCCGCGCAGATCCAGCACCAGCATGTTCATGCCCCTGGAATGAAGATCCTGCAGGGCGGTTTGAAACTCGTCGGCGGTAGTGGTGTTGAAGCCGCCAGTCATCGCCACATAACCCACTCCGGGCCGGACCATGTAGGCCTGCGGAATCGACGGGAGCGACACGGCATCGCGAGTGATAGTGACAGTCTCAGTTTGTCCCGTAGCCGCGTGCTCGACAGTGACTTTAACAACTGTGCCGAGTGGCCCAAGCAAAAACTTGCGCACTTCAGAATAGTTCTTACCCTTCATTGACTGGGCGTCAACCGCAACAATCTTGTCGCCAAATCGCAGACCAGCCCGCGACGCCGGCGCTCCCTGGAAAGTGGCACGAATGTAAGTATTGATCTGATCGCCCTGATGCAAGTCACCAATGGTTGCGCCAATGCCGAAGTACTGCGAACGCTGTTCCGTCTTGAAGGCGGCAAAATCAGTCGCATCGAGATAGGTTGAATGCGGGTCGAGCACGTTCAACATACCGCTAATCGATGATTTGAAGATCGAGTTGTAGTCCAGCTTTTTGCCGTCGATGTAATTGTCCTGGATTACCGATAGAGCTTCCGAGAGATCACTCTTCACGACCGCGCTGCTCACGCGGGAGTTCGCACTCGATTTAGTGTTAGCTGAAGTGGAGGGTTCAGACGGATTGTTGGGTTGCCGGCGCGCGGAACCGGTCTGCTGCGAATAAATGTTTCCGGAGAAAGAAAGCGCCAAAATGAATAACATGGCAGCCGGCGAGTAAAATCTGGTTCTCACAAAAAGCCTCCTAAAGTCCTGGTTCTCGACCCAACAATTTCGACGTTTGCGCCACCGCCCGGGCCGAAAGCGGTTTGCCAGAATAGCACGAAGACCCAAACCAACTGAACGTAAACCGTGGGTAGATACGAAAAGGAGATTTGGGTTGTTCTCCTGCAAGATTCTGAAAATGGTTCAAAAGCCTAAGTCCAGCGGGATACCAATCAGTTCCCCAAGGTCGGGTGCAGCTAAAGTCTGTTATGAAATCGGGTCAAATCTCGACGAAAAAATCGCTGCTCAGTCTTCGGAGTTAGTGAGTTAAGGCTTTGAAAACGTTGCCCTCAGGCTTACGGAAGGCTGACATTTCCCGCGCTCTTTTGGCGTTTTGACCCGCATCTTGATTACACTAGGGCCGAAAACGATTTCCGCGACCGCCTGCCAAAACGATTTCCTGGATTAATCTCCTGGATTTAACGCGCGGCTCAGGCAGCCTAAAGTGGTACGAACAACCCAAACCGTTGTCATCCCGACGGCAGAGCAGCCGCCGGGAGGCCGTTGGGGTGCTCTAACTATTCGGATCGGAGGATCTCCTGAATGGCGAACGCGCTTGACCGAAACCAACTCTTCTCATTTGCCAAAAGTCACCGCGACGAATACGAAGCCTTACTGAAGCGTTTCGTGGAAACACCTACCGTGTCCTGCGATCCCGCGCATGCGGAAGACATTCGCGCCGGTCTTGAGCTGACCGTGGAAACGCTGCAGAAATTTGGCGGCAAGGTGGACGTCTACAAAGCAAGCAAGGGGAATCCACTTGTGCATGGAGTTTTCGGTTCCAGTAAAAACGTGCCGACGGTGACGGTCTATAACCATATCGATGTGCAACCGGCGTCCAAAGAGACTGAGCCCTGGGACACGGAGCCTTTCGTGATGACTAAAACAGGCGACAGCTATTTTGGGCGCGGCACCACTGACGACAAGGGGCCGGCGCTGGCCGCGCTCTTCGGCGCCCGGGCGGCGATGGAAGCGGGTGTCCCTATCAACATTCGTTTTCTGTGGGAGTTTGAAGAAGAGATCGGCTCGCCGAACTTCGAGAGCATTATTTCAAAAGCGGCATCCGACCTGCGCACGGATTCGGTGGTGGTTTCTGATACGGTTTGGGTGTCGCGGAACAGGCCCGCAAGTTCCGCCGGATTGCGAGGCTTGCTCGGCTTCCTGTTGACACTTGAAACTGCAGAGGTCGATACGCACTCGGGAGAAACAGGCGGCGCATCGCGCAATCCTATCGCCGAACTCATGCGACTCGTTTGCGATCTCTACGACCCTATCACTGGGAGAATCAAGGTCAAGGGTTTCTACGACGACGTAATCCCGCCTTCAAAACGGGAGTTGAACGACTGGGCTAACTGCGGCTTTAACGTCCGTGCATTCAAGAAGGCGCATCATCTGAAATTAATGCGCACTGAGGATCCGCTTGAAGTAATGAAACGTATCTGGGGCATGCCGACTTTCGAAGTTCATGGCGTCGTTGGTGGATATCAGGGGCCGGGAGTGAAGTCGATCGTGCCGCCGCGCGCACAAGTTAAGGCATCTTTTCGATTGGTGCCCGTTCAGGACCCGGAGAAAATCAAAAAACAATTGCAGGCGGCGGTGAAAGAACTAAACTCCGATGTGAAGCTGCAATTCGAATCCGCCGCGCCGGCATTTCGTACCGTGCTCGAAGGTCCCTTGCCGGAAATTTTAAAGCGCTCAATCAAATTTGCATTTAAACGCGACGCAGTATTTGTACGCGACGGCGGAACGATTGGTGCGATGACGAGTATTGAAAAAATATTGAAATGCCCGGTGTTGTTCCTCGGTCTCTCGCTTCCCGAGCATGGTTACCACGCCCCCAATGAGAACTTCGACTGGCAACAAGCGTCAGGCGGGATGGTGGCATTTGCGAAATACTTTGAGGAGATTGCGAAGCTGCCACAGAAGTGATTTTGGATTCTAAGAATTAGCGGCGGATTTGCGCGGATTTGAGCAGATCTGAAAAACCAAATCAAATTCAGGTTCCGAAGCCGCAAACAGAAAATGATATTGGTAAACGCCTGACGAGTTCAGATCCGGGTTTATCCGCGTAAATCCGCGACTGATGTTCTGCTCAATCAAATCACACAGGCCAGTCGTTCTTCATTCAACTCTACGAAGCCGAGTTTTTGATAGAACCTGCGCGCGTCCGGATTCTCGAGGTGTACGCCTACATCAATTCGCGTCACGGCTTCTTTTCGCAGTTGCTCTTTTAGTTGCTCCAGGAGAGCCGTCCCGGTCCCACCGCCGCGCCGATCCGCTTTCACTGAAACGTCGTCTAGCTTCGCCACCACTGCGCCCATCGAGGTAGAGATTGCGTAGCAAACCACGCAAATCCCGCAAACGCCGCTGTCGTCGTAGGCCATCCAAACAAACCCGAGTTCCGGCTGCTCGAGAAACAGATCGAGCGCGTCATTGAGTCCCTGAAATCCACGATCGCCATAGGCCTTGCTGCTGGCGAGGTAGTGTTCGTCTTCCCAGAGAAAAACCCTGAGCATCTCGAAGGCATCGGCAACGTCGGCGGCAGTCATCTTGCGGCAGGTAATCAAAAGAAGCTCCTTTCGGCAGCGAGCGGATGTTTGATCATGCTCGGAACGAAGGATATGGTCAACCGCCGAAGTGTTTTCTGACTGGCTGTCACGCGTTCAGCATTGAGATTGATTCAATTCGTTCGCACTGACGCGAAAGGCGCTTTCGAAATCTTCGAAAGCGCCTTTCAACGTTTGTTGGTGGGTCCGGCGAGTATTAATTCGGCAGCAAAACCGAATCAATCACATGAATCACTCCGTTTGATTGATACACGTTCGCTATTGTCACGCGTGATATTCCACCTTTTTCGTCTCGAAGAATCAGATCGTTGCCGCTTTTCGACGCCGTCAAGGTGTCGCCACTGATGGTTTTGAATTTCGCGCTGCCATGACCTTTGCGAATCTGTCTGGTGATGGCCTGCGAATCAAACTTGCCGGGCAATACGTGATAGGTCAGGATCTTCGTCAACATCGCTTTGTTTTCAGGTTTGACCAGAGTTTCAACTGTACCCGCGGGCAACTTGGCAAAGGCTTCATTTGTCGGTGCAAACACTGTGAATGGACCTTTGCTCTTCAAAGTTTCCACCAACCCCGCTGCTTTCACGGCGGCCACAAGCGTCGTGTGGTCGGCCGAGTTGACTGCGTTGTCAATGATGTCGCGCGAACGAAGCATGGCCGCACCACCGACCATCGGATTCATAGAATCCATCTTATTCATCTGCATTTGTGCCGAAGCACTTTCGCTTGCGATTGATGTCACTGCGAACAACAGCATAAGACATAGTTTCTTCACTGGTTTTATTACCTTCCCTTTCAGAACTTAATTTGTGCGAACTCGTGGAATATACGGGGCGGGTTGGCGGAGCGGATTGCTTCGAGACTAGGGTTTTAGTTTGAAGTCCGGCGGCACAAACTCAATTGACTTAATCACGCCGTCAATTTTTGCGCGTGGGTCAGTGGGAGGCAAGTAGCATATGACTACGTTATTCTCCGGCTTGCGCAGGCCACAGGTAACCTGGCTGCCGGCATCTTCACTAAAGCTAAAGATATCCATATGCTGGAAGCTATCGGTGTGCAGTTTGAAAGGGCGACCGTTAATCTTGACGATGAAAGTAATACTTTTCCCATCGCAATCGATTCGCACGAGGGTGCCCTGTGCCTGCGTCTCTCGGGCGGCAGGTCTTCTGAGTGACTCTCGTAGCGCTGCTGCCGGATCATACTTCTCATCAGCGTCAGTCTGCGAAAACTCTCGCAGCGTTGAGCTTCTGTGCGCATCTGCAGCTTGCTCTTCTCTCACTACGCCAATGCGTGCCAGCTGCTCCTCGACTGAGACCAACTGGGCCAGCAAAGCTTGCGCCCGCTGACGCGTGTCAGCGTCGTTATTGTTCCCAATGAGCTTATCAATTAGTTGGTGCGCTGTCTTGAAATCCTCTTTGTGCATATAGAGTTGAGCCATCATGAAAACGAGATCGTTTCTGCCGGGGGAGATGGCGAGCGCATGCTTTAGCAATTCCAAACTCTCATCAAGCTTACTGTTCGTGACCAGGTTCACAAACGCCAACAAGCTATATGACTCGGGAAAATCCGGGCGGAGCTGGATCGCCCGTTTCAGCTCTGATCGCATCTTTGCCGCAGTCTCCGGCGCAAAACCCATAACCGTCTCCATGTCACGGTTTCCTTCGCGGCTTAATGCATAAGCATAGTAGTAGTGAATCAGATAGTTTTGAGAATTCGCGGCCACGGCACGTTCCAGGCTCTTGCGCGCTTCGTCAGATTTGCCCTGACGCACTCGCAGCATGCCCATGGAAGCATTGGCCATTGCCAGATCCGGATCAAGAGCCAAAGCTTTTTGTAGATAGGCTTCACTGTCGGTGCGGTTGCTGTGCAGCAATAGGTCGCCGAGGTAAGCCTGGGCTTCAGCCTCACTAATTGGCGCCGACTCCATTGTGGTGTCATAGCCGAGCTTACTCGTGAAGTGTCCGCTTATAACTGGGTAGCGATCCCGCTGAATGTAAGCTCGCAGTTCCTTCTCCATGCTTTCGAAAGTTGTCGCGAAGGCTTGCTGAAATGCTCGCTCCATCGGCATGCCCGCCGAGAGCAAATCTACAAATTTGCTCAACTGCGTCATTCGTTGGCCATTGTTGCCAAGAATGAGGTAGTGCATTAGTGCCCACGACTCAGCGTAAAAAATGCTTTGCTTGTCGCGCTCATTGTAATGAGGAGAGTTTTGATCTACCTGGAACAGCGTCCGCAGCGGCAACATCCTATTTTCACGCAGCCGGTACACGTGACTTGCAATGGGCTTGCCCATAACCACCTTCTGGTCATCGGTAATGCTGAAGGTACTGTAGTATTCGGCCAGCCCTTCATTAAACCAGGTCGGCACGTTACTGCTCGTGTTTTCTACCAGCAGATGCGTGTACTCATGAAAGATTATGGTGTACGGATCCTGCTCGCTGCTCGAGTCGGTCTCGAGCTTGAGCGTGATGTAATTTACGTCAGGGCCTGGCTGGAAAAAACCGGCGGAATTCGCATTGAGCTTAAAGGGCCGGTAGGAGGTGTCATTTTTGAAGACTATAACTGTGGCAGGCACCGGCGAGTTGACGGTTAGGTTAGTAAACAAACGCGAAAAGACTTCGCGAAACTGTTCGAGTCGAATGCCTACCTGTCGTATGTCTTTCTCGCTGGCGTTGCCAACCAACAAAAAGTTCTTCGAGCGTACGCTGGTCCAGGCGTCTTTGGCAGACACGGGAGCGCGTAAAGAGATTACCACCAAAAAACAAGTGACAGTCGCGAGGACAAGAGCAATTCGTTTTGTCATTAACTTACCGTTTGGCCAAAACTGAGAGTGACCGGCTAAAGCGGTGGAGTGACAGCCTCACAACCTGGCGGAGGAGACGGCGCGCTTCAATGGCAGACTGTACAAACCAGGGTTAGCGGATGTCAATTCCGTTATCAGGGAGTGAAGATCGAGGAGTCGGCTAGACGAAATACATACTCGGCGGTAAGCCACTGAGCGACCGGGCGGCCGTCCTTCATTGCCGGCTTAAACTCCATCTTGCAAGCTGCCCGAATCGCATTTTCAGTAAGACCGGCCGGCAGTCGTTTAACGATTTTCACACGCGCTATCTTGCCGCGGGCCGAAAGCAAAACCTTCAGCGTGACGAACCCCTGCACGCCGTTGCGGCGGGCCTCTTTTGTGTAAGAGGGCTTCGGCTTCGCTGTGATCATGGCGCGCACGTCTACCTCTTTCGCCGAAACAACAAGTTCATCGATTGAGTCAGTTTCGAGAATTCTTGCGAGACTCCCATCCTCCGTGCAGCGGTATTCCTGATTCTTCTCGGCCGTTACAGGCGGCAGCTCTGCCGGTGATGTCGCGCCTGGCTTTGGTTCATTCACTTCCGGCGCAGCCGGAGGCGCCGGCGCTCGAGTTTCTTTAGCTCTCCGCCCGGATTGGGAAAAGGCGAATGAACTAAGAACAAAGATCGCGACCAGAGCAATTACTTTCATGGGTTGAATTGTAGCAAGACGGGCGATCGCGTGCGAAGACGCCAAAACAAGACTCGGTTGAGGATCCGCAGAAAGCTCGCAAACATTACAAAAAGGCGGGCCAAAAATGGAATGGCCCGCCTCTAAACGGCTCTGGAATTACTTTGTGGGAGAGTTACTCTTCTGGTCCAGTGCAGCCTGGGCCATGCAGGGCGGGAATCTTCGCGCTGATTACAGGATACTTTGGGGCTTCGTCGATATTGATCTGCGTCCAGTGAGCATAGTTTTCGGGCACGTTGTTATCGGCAAAGATTGCTTCCACCGGACACTCCGGCACGCAGGCATCACAATCGATGCAGGTGTCAGCGTTAATGTAGAGGCGGTCAGGCAGTTCGTGAAACGCTTCGACCGGGCACACCGCAGCACAGTCGGTATATTTGCAGTCAACGCATAACTCAACAACTACATAGGTCATTGGTTGGCTAAGCTCCTTTCGATACTGGCAAATAGTTATTCAGTAAGGAGTCGAATGTCAACTGAAAATATCACAAGCTGCCACTCGCAGGGAACTTAGCGAGAGTCGGTTTGTTAATGCAGTGATGGGATTTATCGTAAGAAGAAAACTGCGAAAGGTTATTCAGTAAACAGAAGCGACTCCAAAGTTCAAGCGCCTCCCGATTCTTTTTCTTGACAGTGCCTGGTCCATTCACGGTCTTGTTCACAACTGCCTCGCCCTCGTAGATCACATGTGATGGACCATCAGTAGCACAATTCCTTTCACGTTAATTCCCTTTCTATTCTCAGGGCCCCGGCGGAGCGCTCTTACCTCGAAGGCTCGCGGCGTGAGTATTCCAATGTTCGAGTTGTATTTTCGGTGACACTCGGCCCTGGCTCCGAAAGTGAGAGCGGTTGTGGCGGACGAAACTCGCCCGGCATTGCTACTTGTGGTGGAGCATCGATGGCTTTCGCTTGCTTAGCCCCGGTGAGCCGCGACAATTGTCTGACCAGCAAGATCTCGGTGATGAGGACAATGAGAAACGTAAACAACATAAAGAAGCCCACCAGTTCCTCTTTCAGGTGGGCTTCGTTGGTGAGCGTGAGTGCTCCTCCAAGCATGATGCCCAGTCCGATTGTGCCAATGAGAGTGATTGCGATTAGGAAGGCGGTAATCGCTCCGGTCTGCTTATGCTCATGACGCTCCTTCAGACTGATGCCGCAGCGATTGCAAAAACTCAGACCAGCCGCCAGAGGTGTGCCACAAGCTAAACAATACATAAGGCGTGTTTCCTTCCGCTCAAAAAGTGTGGGAACTGAAAGCCCCTCTTGAAGAAACGGTCACCGGGCTCCTCAAGTTCCGTTATTCTAGACTAGAAGCCGTTCAGAGAAGCCTTGAACCACTGGCCGCGGCGGAGAAGATCCTGATAGCAACACGGCCGTCGGCCAGGACGGCCAGGAGGATACTATGAATGGATGTTAAACCCGATCTGGGGTAGTTTGCCCGCTTAAACTTAGCTCACATTCTGGGCTAAACTGATAAACACCACTTTAACTATTGGTTGTAATAGTTTTCCGCTGATTGTTGTTTGGCTCACATGCACTTGATCATTGTTCTCGTTCGCGTTGCGCTCAGTGCTGTTTTCGGCATCGCCGGCGTGACAAAACTCCTTGACCAGCGCGGCACGCGCGATGCCGTTAAAAACTTTGGCTCACCCGAATCGCTGGCGCCGGCACTGTCGGTTATTCTGCCGATCGTGGAACTCACTATCGCTGCCGGATTGCTCTTTGCCGGCACAGCGGCCGCCAGTGCCGGCGCCGCCCTGCTGGTGTTGGGCCTGTTCGTTGTGGCCATCAGCGTAAGCCTCGCTCGCGGCCGGACTCACGATTGCCATTGCTTTGGCCAGATTTACTCTCGACCGCTGGGCTGGCCCACGCTGGCGCGGAATCTCATTTTTGCGCTTGGCGCCGGCATTGTGCTCTGGCAGGCACAAACCGGGCCCCCTTCGAGCGTTTTCAGCACGCTGGCGCAGCTAAGCTTTTTCCAGGGGCTGTTGCTGATCGGCGTTCTCGTCACGGTCGTAGCCATTCCGGTGTATTTACTCCGGCAACAAAAACGTTTGCCGGTGAAAACTTCAATGGCGCTTCAGGGGCTTCCGCTCGATTCTATAGCGCCTCCTTTTGAGTTGGCCGCATATGCCGGCGGCAAAAGATCACTCACGCAGCTGCTTGCTTATGGCAAGCCCTTGTTGCTCGTCTTCACCAACCCAAACTGTGGACCCTGCGTGGTATTGTTTGAGGAGATCAAAGAATGGCAGCATTCACACAGCGAGCAATTAACGATTGCGCTGATTAGTTTTGGCACCATCAAGGAAAACTTTGTAAACGTGGCCAGGAATCGTCTGGGACAAGTACTCTTACAACAAGAGCGCGAGGTCGCTGAGAAATATGGCGCGAACGTCACACCGACTGCGGTGGTGGTTAACACCAGTGGCAGAATCGCCAGCCCACTGGCAGCCGGCGCTGATGAAATTCGCAAGTTGCTGGCCACGGTGCTGGGAAACTCTTCTAACTCAAATCATGACCGGGCACTTTGAGGTCTCACTTTGGCTTATCAAACTAGACTACGCAAATCCCGTCGTCAGATCTAATTTACCTGCAAAAATTGAGAATCGCAGATTTCTTGCGGGCTTACTTGCATGCTTTATGGTAGACATTCGCGCCTGGCTTCTTAGTATTCCCCTCCATTTCCGTGCAGAATGCGTCCCAAGCGACTCCACCAGAAAAAAGGAGATTTTGAATGGAGATTTCAAGCGCTACGATTACTCCGCAACGCGTTCAAAATGCCATCTATGTTATACGAGGTGAAAGAGTGATGGTTGATCGAGATCTCGCCACTCTTTATGGCGTTTCCTCGAAGGCGTTCAATCAATCAGTCAAACGGCACAAAGATAGATTTCCCGAGGACTTCATGTTTCAACTCACAGTGGAAGAAGCAAGAAACTGGTGGTTGGAACGAATGGCTACTCATTTAAGGTCACAATCTGTGACCTTAAAGCGTGGGCAACATCTCAAGTACCGTCCCTATGTTTTCACGGAGCATGGCATCCTAATGCTATCGAGCGTTCTGAATAGCGAACGCGCCATTCGCGTGAACATCGAAATTATGCGAGCGTTTGTTAGACTGCGAACTCTGGTGGCGGCTCACCGAGACCTTACCGATAAACTGACAGAATTGGAACGGCGAGTAACAGCGCATGACGGACACATTCGAGCTATCTTCGAGGCAATCCGCCAACTCATGACGCCACCTCCAGCCAAAGTGAAGCAGATCGGGTTTCGACCGAAAGCATTGAAGAAGTAGGTCCTGTCTTACTATTCACCCGAGAGCGTGTTAATCGTCGCCGCGACTTTTCAATTTACCATTCTCCATTTACTATTCACCCCATGTTAGGACGACCACAACCAAACGAAGCCGCTTCTTATTACTCCTTATACATTGACCGCGTCCCGAGTGATGACGTCGTTGGCGTGCTCACGACGCAGCTAGAGGAAGCAGTTGATTTCTTGTCTGAAATTTCGGAGCAGCAATCCCTGCATCGTTACGCGCCCGATAAGTGGTCGATGCGTGAACTCCTCGGTCACGTCAACGACACCGAGCGTGTTTTCATGTTCCGCGCTCTATGGTTTGCGCGTGGCTTTCAGGATCCGCTGCCGAGCTTCGATCAGGAAATTGGCTTTAAAGCTGCTGAGTCTGACAACGTCTCCTGGGCGAGTCATGTGGACGAGTTTAGCGCAATTCGTTCCGCCACGCTCGCCTTCTTCCGAAACCTTCCCTCCGATGCCTGGCTGCGCAGCGGCATCGCCAGCGACAACTCGGTTACCGTCCGCGCCCTCGCTTACATCGTCGCGGGCCACGTCTCTCATCATCTGGCGATCCTTCGCGAGCGATACCTGTAGGTCGTGGGGGAGTATTGATTAGCGGCAACTGAGGAAACCGTGCGGCTGCTATTGCGCGAGAAACTCGCGTATCAGGCGGCGTTCGTTCTCGTCTTTGATACGTGTAAACAGCTTCGTGCCCAGCGTTTTAATTGTCTCTGGACGGTCGAAAGGCATACGTTGGTAGACTTTCCCGCCGCTGAAATGGCAAGGCTGGCACCGGGCTTCAAGCATCGGTTTGATCTGCGTTGGAAAATCGACTTTTGCGGAGACCTCTGCTGAGTGAGTCGCCGATTCTTGCGGCGAATCTGCCGGTACTGCTGCGGTGTTTGGTGTCGCCGAAGACTTTGCGGCGCCAGATTCTGGAACGTTTGTCATAAGTGCTTTGGTTCCGGCATTCGTGTGGGCGCACGCATAGCAGCCGAGGATACAAACCAACGCGAAAACCACGAAGACTACTCGCATGCCAGAATGCTACTCCCAACCAGCACTCGCCGCAATTACTGCCCCCGCCTACTGCTTTTGAGCCGGCCAGCGCTCCATGTTGTAAATGCGCTCTTTAGCGGCACCGCTCTTGTCAGTCCAGTTGAGAATGGCTTTCCAGGAGTTGTCCGATTCGCGTTGAAAGTGGAAGGAGTTTCGTGACTTCCCGAGTGGCGCGAACGTAATTGAGTTCTCGTCGAGAGCTGTGGCCACTGACCCCGAGTCTTCAGTGCTGGAGCCAAAATGTCCGTCCTTCAATTCGAAGCGGCTTACATCGCTTACTTTGCTCAATGTCTCATCAGTTAGACCTTCGACAACAAGAGTAGAGTCGTTCTCAAACTTGTACCGCTCGTAAAAGGGTGGCACGTCGCCGCCAGTTCCACGCCACGTACCTTCAATCCAATGTAGTTTCGCCAGGTCTGCAGGCGTTATGTGTTTTGGCGTAGGCGATGGCAAGGTCGTCGGCGTGGAAGACGGTGAGGCAGTGCTGTGCGCCGCGTAATGGGATTTCATCCGAGAGCACCCGGCGAGATTAACCAACATCGCGAAAAGGAGAACAAATAAGACGGCCGGGTGTTTGTTATGCATATTTGAATTTTACCCAATGAGTTGCTTATCGGGAACCAAAGCAGACGCACAGGCAAAAGGCGCAATCAACGTCAGTCTGGCTGGCGGTGCGCTTTGCTGCCGCGAGAAGGGTGAAGACTCAAGCGCGTGCGCATGCGCTGTTGCCACTGGCTTCGCTGCGCGTCTACCGCCTCGATCTCGGCAAGCGCATCAGCCAGAGTCTCACCCCCTAACTGACGCATTTTCAAATATAGCAATGCCGGCACAATCGACATCAACGGGACAATGAAGATGTTAAAGAGCCCAGACACCTGTTGGTAGATCTCGTGTGAAATGGTAACGCTATGTGTCGGCGCTCCGTTTGAGCGGTTAACGCCGACGGATAGCTGACCCAGCAGAATTTTAACCGTTATAGGAATTGCAAACTGAAGTACCGATACGATGATAACCGTTCGCCACGACCGCGAGGCCAGCTGGCGCGCCCTTAGTCGCGCCGCCTTCGTTTCTAACCCTTCAATCAATACCACGGGGGCGTAGAGCAAGTAACGCACGTAAATGACCAGGCAGGGGATGACCAGCAGCACGAAACCAATTAGGAGGCGCAATGTGAGCAGCAAGCTGGTTTTGAGAAACGGTCGCCAGCGACGTTTCAACACAGCGAAGGCCGTGCGCAGCTCCACGGGGCGCAAAGGCGCCGCTGTCAATTGCGTAACGATCACGGCAGTCATGCTTGAGATGACGGACCCGGCGACGAAGTACGCAACGACTTGTAAGAGAACGAGCAGCACCACGGCGATAAAGAACAGTACCTTAATCGCTGTTCCGCGGTGAGTCAGCGACTCTTCCGCAAGTTCCAAACCAATTATCAAGAAGGTCACGATGATTACGGGGATGTGCGCCATTAACGACATGCGCAGAAACTTCGGGAAGTATTCGCTGTAGAGCGCGAACGCTCGGCGGTACAGTGCACCAACACCTTCAGCCTGTGCGCCCAGCGAGCTGGCAAACGCAGCCGCCGTTTGTGGTCGATCTTCCGGCTTCTTCGAAAGGGCAGCCATCACAACCTGCGCAGCCCGCTTTGGCACTTTCTTATTTCGTTCACGCAAAGGCGGCGGCGCAACCTTGAGGTGCTCTTGCATCACGTTGCCGGTTACGCCCGCGAACGGAGGCTCGCCGGCAAGCATCTGGTAGGCGATGACACCGAGGCTGTAGATGTCTGAACGAGCATCCAGAAAATTGCCGGCGCATTGCTCGGGCGACATGTAAATCGGCGTCCCCATGATCGCCCCGACGCGAGTCAGCTTCGTGCCACGGGTTGTGTTGGCCCTCATTCTGGTTTGCTGATCGTCCAGAGCTTGCTGCGTTGCCTTGCCAAACATGAGTGTCCGATCATTATCGTCAGCAGCCTGAGCGGAAGGCTGGAGCTCTGGACTGGACGCCTCAGCGTTCCCCGGGGACTCTCCGAAGATTTGAGTGCTCTCATCTTCAGCACTGCTATGGGTCTGCGTGGTTCTAGCCGCTTTGTATTCGGTGACAGATGGCTCTTCGTGCCCATTGGAGTAAATAAGAGTGGCACTCTCTAGAGCCTCACCGTTAAGGCTTACCACGGGCGGCACAGTTGGCCGGCTCGCCTTGATCGAAGTACCCGCAACCGCATGTGCAGTATGCGCGGCAGGCGTATTCGATTGTTCCGGCGCGGCGGAGAAGGCTGTCGAGGGGCCCTCCGTTTCGACTTCGGCGAGTTTGGCGATGCCAAAGTCCAACACCTTGACCCGATAGCCGCCGAGCCGGTTGGGTTCCAGCCAGATGTTTTCGGGCTTCAGGTCGCGATGGACGATTCCCTGCTGGTGTGCCTCGTGCACTGCTGAACAGACCTGCTCGAGGATGTCCACCACCCACTCCAGCGGCAGTCGCTTCTCCTCCGTCAGGACGTCGCCGAGCGTGCAACCATCCAGATACTCCATCACGAGATAAGCGACAGTCTCCGCGCCAACGTGTGCGAAACCGAAGTCGGTAACGTCGACAACATTCGGATGGCGCAGACGCCCGGCAGCGCGGGCCTCGCGTTTGAACCGCGCGACAAACTCTTCGTTGCCCATGAACTGAGGCGTAATTAATTTGAGCGCCACGTAGCGCTCCGTACCCAGGTGACTGGCAAGGTACACCGCTCCCATTCCGCCTCGTCCGAGCAGTCGCTCAAGGCAGTACTTTTCGTCGAGCACCTGACCGATGTAAGGGTCAGAATCCATCATGCGCGAGAGTATGCTACAGGGTGAAACGTGAATCGTAAACGCGAACTGTCAGCCCAATGCCTGCAATAGGTTGGCACTAACGACACATCTGGAAAGCCTTAATCGAGTCAATAGGAAATATCAGCATCAGGATTTCCAGCAGCAGGCTGTCTCTGATCCAGACAATCAGAACGAGCTCCAGCACTGCAAAGACAATTAGGGAGCGGCGCAGGCCAAGACGTCGAGCGATCGTGAAGCCAACCAGACAACAAAGGATATCGCCAAAGGAATTGACGACGGTGTCGCCGTTGTAGCCGAGCGCGGCAGTCTCCGAGCGGTAGCGATCGATAATGAAGTTGGTATTTTCAAAGACTTCCCACAGAGCCTCTACCGCGAGGGCCAGCGCCAATTGCCAGTTTCGGAGGTTTCCTGCGTGGGATGGCCTTCGGTTCAGGCGCGGAGCAAGCCACGCAATCAACCAGAAAAACAGGAAGCCGTGAAGCACGTGCGTGAAGCTGTAGGGATCAAGAAAGTGCTGAGAATTATCTGAGCTACAAACCATGCCCGCCCAGACCTGGACCGTTCCGCAGGAGCACATCCACAAACGCCCTTCCAGGCGAAGGAGGACGGCAGTAGCGACGAAAGAGGCAACGATCGCAAGCGCCGGCCAAAGCCTCTTTCTGCGACCACGCATGACAGCGGTTTGGGTAGTCAAATCTTTTCTCGCCGGTATTTGAGCGTGTAGGTGGGTGGCTCGATAGTCTCAAGCAAGCGTGGGTCGTCAATGGGCTCGCCGGCGATCATCCGAAGCGGCAGAACACCCGCCCAGACGTTTAGCGCGTAGTCCTCTTCATCGTCGATGGGTGGCCCAGTGCGCACTTTCGCCGAAACCTCAAGGAGAGGTAGAGACAGGACGGTAGTCGCTTTGAGTTCCTGTTCAGTTGGTTTCCGGACATCGTTCCATCTGCCGGGAATCACATGTTCTGAGAACGCGAACAGCGCGGCGAGCTTAGCCTGTTTCTCTTCTACCATTGCCGCGCATCCGAAAATCACGACCGAGCGATAGTTAATGGAGTGATGAAAAGCGGAACGCGCCAGCACGATACCGTCAACAAGGGTCACGGCAATGCAGACGTCGATGCCTTGCGCCAGTGTGCGAAGCATCCGGCTGACCTGCGAGCCATGAATGTAAAGCTGGTCGGCAATCCTCGCGTAGCCGGTGGGAATGACAAACGGCTGACCATCAACGACGAAGCTGACGTGGCAGATAAACCCCTCATCGAGAATTCTGTAAACGAGCTCACGGTCGTAAACGCCGCGTTTGGGAAGGCGGTTGAGCGTGGTACGTTGCGTTTGGGGGAAGTTCATGGGAACAAATCGTAAAGGGTAAATTGTGAATCGTAAAGAAGTGTCTCCAGATTGGGCCGAATATACGGAAACCGAAGTTACGCTGGGGGAGGGCCCTGGCTGCGTGTAGAATATTCGCCCTTGAGTTCTTCAACGCATCGCATGCTTTATAGTCCCCTGGCGAGTACGCAGCTACTTGTGCTAGCGGCAGCTGCCATTCTTTCGATCTCCAGCGGCGCTTGCACGAGTGAGAAACCAGCAGACAAAGAGACTACACCTGTACTTTCCGGCCCGCCAGGCACAACCTTTCCCGTGCGGCCATTGGAGGCGCGAGCCGAATTGGGTTGGGTGTCAAGTGACGGAAAGCGCACAACGTTTGCCGACTATCATGGTAAGGTTTTGGTGCTGGACTTTTACGCAACGTGGTGCGCGCCGTGCCGGCAAAGCATTCCGCGGCTGAATGCTCTGGAACAGAGCTATGGCTCCAGCGGCGTGCAAATAGTCGGGCTGAATGTTGGCGGCCCGGACGATCGAATCAAGGTGACGGACTTCGCAAGGGAACTCAACATTCAGTATCCGCTTGGCTTTCCAGATAAAGCATTGACGGACCTTTTTCTTTCCGATAATCAGACGATTCCGCAAACGTTCGTGTTTACACGAGACGGGCATCTGATAAAAAGGTTCATCGGTTATGAGGAAGCAACCGGAACCGAGCTGGAGAAAGTGATTGGCCAATCGGTAACCAGCAAACAATAGTTAAGCACCGTGAAAATCACTTTTGAATTCCTGCCAACTCTGGTCTTTGTGGTGGTGATGATATGTTGGTTTGTGTTTGCAGGCGTGTTTCTCTTGCGCGGAAAACCACCCAGCCCGCCTGACCAGAAGCGCGATCGCGGCTCGCTTGTTGGAGTGGCGTTGCAGGCGGTGTCTTACGTGATAGTTTGGGGTGGGCATCGTGCAGCGTTCACGCCAATAGTTTCCGGTAATAGGCCGATGGCAATAGCAGCCGGCGTATTGGCGATAGTGGCGGCGATTGGTTCGGTGTCGTTAGTCACGAGTGCGGTGAAGACTCTCGGCAAGGAATGGAGCATAACGGCGCGCTTGGTTGAAGGACACAGACTGGCGACAAGCGGCCCGTATGCTTATGTGCGCCATCCGATTTACACAGGAATGCTGGGAATGCTGGTCGCAACCGGACTGGCTGTCAGCCACTGGGTAGCGCTGCTTGCCGCGCTCCTGGTTTTTCTGCTCGGCACGATTATTCGAGTGCGTAGCGAAGACACATTGTTGCGCGAGGCTTTTGGCGATCAGTTTGAGATCTATGAGCGAAGCGTGTCGGCCATCGTTCCGGGTTTGTATTAGTTGAAATTGTTAGATCATGAGAGGCAGAACTTGAACCTAAACCGAGATGAGTAAAGCAAAAATTCTCGCGACTTTGGGACCCGTGTCGCGCGACCCGGCGGTCATTGAGAGTCTGCTGGGTGCGGGCGTAAATGGCGTGCGCATAAACATGTCTCACGGCACGCGCGAAGAGCAAGCCGAATACATTGCGCACGCGCGTGCCGCTGCCGCAAAGATAAAGCGGCCTCTGGCGGTCCTTGTCGATCTTTCGGGGCCCAAAATTCGTACGCGCCAACTTAAGGACGGAAAGCCGGTAACACTAAAAGCCAGCGACATCTTTACACTTACGACCGAGGATATTGTTGGCGACGAGAAACGGGTTGCAACCAACTATCCGGACCTCCCTCGCGTGGTCAAGCCGGGCACGCGGCTGTTGCTTGATGATGGCGCGATCGCTTTGATGGTGGAGAGCACCACGATGACGGAGGTAATTTGTCGCGTAATCAATGGCGGCGCTCTCGGTGAACGAAAAGGTATCAATCTGCCCGGGGTTTCCCTGCCGATTGATTCCCTGACAGAAAAAGATCTTGCCGATCTTAAATGGGCGGTCGAACAAAATGTCGATTACATCGCGCTTTCTTTTGTTCGTACAGCGGAAGATTGCTGGCGCGCACAAAGCCTGATTAGAGAGGCGGGCGGACGCGCGCCGCTCGTTGCGAAAATCGAGAAGGCCGAAGCGATCGATCATCTGGACGAAATTATTGCCACTGCCGACGCCGTCATGGTCGCCCGCGGCGACCTGGGAGTGGAGACGAGCGTCGAGCTGGTCCCGGTTTATCAAAAGCGAATCATCGCGAAGGCAATGCAAGCGGGGAAAATGGTAATTACGGCAACGCAGATGCTCCAGTCAATGGTTTCGAACCCCCGACCCACTCGCGCTGAAGCTTCCGACGTAGCTAACGCGGTTTGGGATGGAACCGACGCTCTGATGCTCTCGAATGAAACGGCCAGCGGACTTTATCCGGTTCCTGCGGTGGAAACTATGTGCCGCATCATCGAATCCGCCGAAGCGGGCAGAGGGCCGGAGCCTGACAAGATTGCGAAGTGGGCGGGCCGGCAATCCGGCCGGGTGAGTCGTGCGCTTTGCGAGGCTGCGGCCTTCGCAGCAGAGGAGATGGGGACAAGGGTGACGGCGGTTTTGACGGAATCAGGGTTGATGGCGCGCCGGCTTTCCGCTTTGCGGCCGGAGCAACGAATCATTGCCCTGACAAATTCTCGGGTAGTACAGAATGAGCTGGCTTTGATCTGGGGTGTCGAATCGCTGATCGTTCCACAGGCGGAGACGACCGAACAGATGCTCAAATTCGGAGAGAAAGCTTTGCTGGAAAGCGGCGTCGTCGACAAGGGCGAAATGATCGTGATTATGGCGGGAAGACTATCCGGTCTCGGACTTTCCAGCTCGGTGACGCTGTTTACGGTAGGCGGAATGCTGGGCGATGCGGGACCGGACGCGACTCAATCTCAGCGGTGATTCAGAGCATTAGGGCGCGCCTGAGCCTACTCAGCGCGCAGTACTTCGTGGATGGTGTCTTTCAGCGAACTGTCCGGCTTACTCAGGCCGGGGGCCTGTTGGGGATCGCGCCAGTTGTCGAGGATTCCTACCTGATGTACACACTGCAGTGTGCAGGTAGGCGCACACCACTTCTCGGTATTGTATTCGCGGTCGAAGTCGGCCATCGTGTAATCTTCGAGCGGTATGCCCGGATAGCCTCGTTGCTGTGAACACCAGTGAACCAAACCCTCTTCGCAAATGTAGAGATACCTGGCCCCGGCACGGCAACGCCAATTGTAGGGTTTGCCTTCTGCTATGCTGTCCTGAAACCAATTGAGGCGCGCATGGTCTTTGTTGCCTAACTTCTTCACCTGCTGGAAGACGTCTTTCTCTTTGGTCGAAAGCGGCTTCAGAGTTCCGTCGTTGTCATGGATGACACCCACGGTTGTCGAAAACTTTAGTTCCACCGCCCGGCGTGCAACCGACAGTGCATCTTCAGGATTCTTGATGCCACCGCCAATCACCGAATTGATGTTCACATGAAAGTCGGCATACTCGGCAAGGTATCGCAGCTTCTTATCGAGCACGCGCAAACTCTTGCGCGAGACGGCGTCAGGCTCTACGTTGTCGATGCTTATCTGCAAATGCTCGAGCCCGGCGTTGTTCAGCCGCTTGATGCGTTCCGGCGTAAAGTAGTAACCATTTGAAATGAGCCCGGCAATCATTCCCCGGTGTCGAATGTGGTGAATGATATCGTCCAGCTCCGGGTGCATCATCGGTTCGCCGCCGGAGATTGTGACGATGGATGTTCCCAGTTGGGCGAGTTTGTCCAGTCGGCGTTTGACGATGTCCAGCGGTACCGGCGATGACGTATGATCATACTCATTGCAGTAACCGCAAGCGAGATTGCAGCGGCGCATCGGAATCAAATGGGCCAAAACCGGATGGCGCGTCGAAAGCAAAGCCCGGCTAATGAAGCTGGCATGCCGAAGTTTTAGCTTAACGAATTTGCTTTTTCGCATCTCTGAGACTTGAAACTTGCCTGGAGTTAAAGAACCTACCTGAATTTGAAATCGAAGGATAGGCGACAAAAGCGGAGAAACGCAACCGGTGACGGCGCCTTCCTTCCGCCAAAATGGAAAGGGGCTCTGATCACTGACCTCAGAGCCCCACCTTTGGTTTGTGAGCCTTACCTTAACCTTTAACGATCTTTACGCTGGAATCGAGCTTAATATTAAACTCATCTGAGGAAATCTTAAGATTCCGTTCCACGCCGCTCAGACGCATGGTTGTGGCATCATCGTTTTTCTCGACGATCTTTGTCTGAACGGGCATGCCTGAGGAATCAACCCAGATTTCAGCATACTTGAAGCTGGCATTTCCTTTGGGCACGAGTGTCAGATGGATGGTGCTCACACCGCCCCACAAAGTTTCTTCGCGAACATCCTGCACCGGCTGAAATTTAGCTTCGAGCTGCTGCTTCGTCATGTACATCATGTCCAAAACGCCACTGGCTCCCGCCTTTCCCTTCACGGAACCAGACTTGCCGACGATCGCCTGTCTCAGGCTTGGGCGAAACAATGTGTACTGGCCCTTGGCGACTGCAAGAATCTCCTGCCGCGGCCTTTGCCATTCGATACGCACCGATGCATCACGACCGCTGCCGGGCACATACAGCACCCAGCCGCTGTAGTTGTCCCTATCACGGAGTTGCGCGTTGTATTTCTCCATGCTCAGGCTTGCTTTGAGCGACTTGAGCGATTGGCGATTACGCTCCATCCGGTTCAAAACCGAACTCACCAATCCCGCACTCTGCCCGTTTGTGGGCTTGGGGGAACTGATGATTGAAGCGCCTGCCAACACAGCCAATAAAAGACTTAGGGGGACCAATCTCTTCATAAAGACTCCTCAATACTTAAAAGAACTTTTTCAATTATGACCGAGACCCGAAAAAGTGTATCGGGGTCTCAAAAAACCCTACAATTATAAGGGATGGCTAACGTATGTCAACCTCATAGCCGCGTGTCCTGCCATCCTTGTCTGACACCTTACGTATGTTAAGGACCTGCACATCGTTACGCCCCATAAAGGTCCGTACCACCTGTTCAATTTGGCCCTTATCCTGCGCGTTTTCAATAAGTTCCGGGCTGATCAGCACGGTTGACGCAGTGGGGTTTTGATGCGCAAGGTAGCCTCGCCGTTCGCTATTTTCAAACCAACTTTTAGGTGTCAGAAAGATGAAAATTAGAATAACAACGCACAGCACGTCCCATTGCCAGGTGTTTCTGGCATAATTCCAAAAAAACAGCTTTCGTAGCACGCTCAACAAGGCATCGCGGCCTTTCAATAGCTAATAGAGCAAGTCTCACGCCAATGGGTCAGGCACGCACAGGGCATTCTAGCGTGCGCGACAAGCCCTGTAAATCAACAGCTTAGCAGTTCACAACTGGATGCTTGTGGCAGGTTCGACGATGTGCCCGTCGCGCATTTGCACTATGTGTCGGCACATTGCTGCGGCTTCCGGGTTATGAGTAATCATAACTATGGTTTGATTAAACCGGTAATTCAATTCCTGAAACATGTTGAGGACGAGAGCGGAATTCTCGGAATCCAGATTGCCGGTTGGCTCATCGGCCAGGACGATCGCGGGCCGCGTTACCACGGCCCGCGCTAAAGCGACGCGCTGCTGTTCCCCGCCCGAAAGTTCCAGGGGCTTGTGATGAAGCTTGTCTTCGAGACCGAGAAGTTTGAGCACCTCACGGCGCCGCTGCGGATCCTCTCCGCCGTTGCCATGAATGCGCTCGGCAAGACGCAGATTTCCCTCGGCCGTTAGAGTGGGAAAAAGATTGAAGCGCTGAAATACAAAACCAATTTTACGACGCCGAATGTCAGTACGCTTAGCATCGGAGGCCGCCGTCAAATCCTCGCCATCGACAATGATGCGGCCAGTGGTCGGAGTGAGAAGGCCCCCCAACAGGTGAAGCATTGTTGACTTTCCGCAACCGGAAGGGCCCATGATGGCTACAAACTCGCCCTCGTGAACCTCGAGCGAAACTCCTCGCAGCGCCGGCACATCAACCTTGCCAACGCGATAGATCTTAACGAGGTTTTCAGCCTTTAGAATCGTTCTCATGAGCGGCTAGTAAATCCGATTAGTTAACCAGTATTGCGCGCTGCGCGGATTCAAGCAGGTTAGCCAGGATGCCAGATGTTAATACAGGCAGAGGTTTAATAGCTACCGCGCGGAATCCGTCAGGGTTTAACGGTGGCTTTATTACGTTGACGAGCGTCGAGATCGACTTCAGGGAGTTGCCATCTATTTTCCAGCACAAAGGCTTCGGGCCGGAATTCCTTGTCGATTTCAACCAGGGCAGGGGTTTGATAAGCAATGCTCAACTTGTAGCGATCGTGTGGCCGTGTGATTTCGATGCGCGATGGCAGCCGGAATTGTGCTGATTCGCCAAAAGGTATTTCGTCCCAGTAGGAAACATCCGTTATCAGTAGGCCTTGATCGTTAAATGACTGGAGGCGGGCCAAACGAATACCGCCAACCCGATCAAACCAGAATCGGCGCAACAGGCGAGCCTCCCCTGAACTCTGCTGCGAGAACTCCTCAAGCAGGTAATAACCCCTGACAACACGGACGCCCGGTTTGGCCTTGGTGCGATTATCCGGCTCCTCCTGATAAAACTCACTGCGAGCATACGCTAGCCCGCTTTGGCCAGGGTCCTGTATCGCGCTAACCATCAGAGCGTCGGTGAGGTGTTGCGGGCGCAGGTTCGAAAGGGCATTTACCGTCTCTTTGGCGCTCATTACCTTCTTAGGCTTTTCGGAGTCGGCTGGCTCTCCATCCATGTCAAGCTTTTCGTAGATGGCATTATTAGTTCCCTTCACAAAACGACGATACTTCTCCTCGCCTTGCAACACCGCGACGCGAAACGATTCGCCGTTGGAGGTCATCTGTGCGATGTCTTTCGCTATAAAGGGAACCTGAATAATCAGATAAATATTGCCTGGTCTTTGAACTGTAAGCTGCCCATCAGCCTGGCGATATTTTTCAGCGAGGCCAGTCTCGGCAAAGGAGGTGTCTTCAAAGATAATGTCGACTTTTCCGTGGATGGAGCGGACGGCGGCCAGACGGTTAACTTCGCTAATCAGTTGAGCCGAATTTGCTTCAGCCAGTGGAGTGAGAAGCTGAGGCACCTGGACTTTTTTGTGGGTACCAAAGAGTCCACAGCCGCTGGCAAACATCGCCGAAATTAACATCGAAAGGAATGGCAGCCAGGAAAGCGAGCGGGGCTGAGCAACAGTTGAATTGAGCATGAACAGGGGTCTCGAAAAAAATCTACACCAATCACAACAGTCCTGAAAATTAGAGGCTCAAGCTAACAAAGACGTTTTTCCTTGTCAACGCGCCGTTTTTTCGTGGTTGAACTGATGCAGCTTTTCGTCTCCTAACGCAACAACCAGGCGGCGGCCACCACCCACTGTCATGCAGAACCAACAGCTTTGGGGACCCAGCTACTCCAGCACCAGGCTGGGCTTGCCAAATCTATGCCGCAGTTTATTAATAGTCTTCAGCACCTGCGGCCGACTTACTAACTGATGTTCCAATTTACGCTTCCCCGGAAAATCGAGCAGCATTATTCCCAGCAGAATGGTTAAGATGCCCTGCCCGGGCACACCAGGAATGGACATCAAGACTCCAAGCACGACCAGCAGCAAACCCAAAACATTTTTCCCTAAGACGCCCAGGAAGCGGACTACTGGATGCCGGTTTCCCCACAGGTCTCGGGGACGATCCTCATGAAAATAATCGGGTGGAATCTTGACCATGATGAAAGAGACTATCGCCAGACTAGCGGTAAAAGTGACTAAAAACAGGAGGACGCCAACCAAAACGCTGTGCCAGGTGATCGATCCGAAAACGTCTGTGAGCATCGTCTCCCTCTAGTTCACCCTCTGCTATTCGAGCTTGGTTCGCGCGTTTTGTAACGACTGTAGCGCCTCTCTAACCACTTCCGCTGCGACAGGGGGAAGGTTGAAGTCAGCGTCGTGTGCAACTTGCCAAAATTCATCAAGCCCTCTTGCTCCGGAATGCTCCAGCGCATAAGCTTGAATTAATAAGTCGATCACGTCCGCGGCCTTAACCAGGCGTGCTTCCAGGCTGCTGCGCTGTTCATAATCCTGGTAGAGCGTCTTATATTCCAACTCGTAAGGGCCTACTCCGCTCACGATGTCTGCAAAGGCCTGTGTCTCCGCGACCTTTCTCACGTCAGCCCCGAAGTAGTTGGTAGCCGTTTTCGGCATGTCGCCAACGCGCGTCTCTGCCCAATCATGTAGCAGCGCCATTCGGAGCACGCGTTCGCAATCCACCTCGAGGCCTCGCGCTTTAACCTCGTCTGCCAGAATCATCGCTGTCACGCCAACGCCAAAAGAATGCGAGGCCACCGACTCGGTTCCATTCGGCAGACCGCGGAGGGTCCAACCAGTACGCTCCAGGCGCTTTAAACGTTGAAGTTCGATAAGAGTGGCAAGCATCGGTTTTTCTCTTTGAATACTTTACCGCGCCAACAACCATGGCAACAACGCTCCCAGCTTGGCGCAGGCGCGGTTTCAGACCGGCTCGCTTACCCGCGCGTGTCCTTCTAAAACAAAAACGGCGATACGAGTCCTCGCATCGCCGCTTCTTCTATTTCAACTCGACCAGCCTTGCCGGTTATTGATCTCTTGCAGTCCCAGCGCTGGCTGACTGTGTGAGGACGAGATTGAAGTTCGTCCCCTTCTCCAGGCGCAGATTGCCGCCCTCGAGCGACAAGACCGAACTACCCTCTACCGATGTGTTGCTCGACTGGGAAACCTGAATACTACCCAATGACCTGCCTGCGCCGGTTGCAGTGGCGCCAACCGCATTGGTCGTCGAATTCACCGTAGAGCCCACTGCTGAGGTTGTACCCCCAACCACTCCGCCGGCTGTTGAAGTGGTGGAGTTGACGACGCCTCCCACACCCCCGAGCAAGCCGCCATTGTTGCTGTTGCTTGATGAAGAGCGTACGGAACTCGTCGAACTTGCCGAGCCGCCGGCGCTCGTGTCACTGTCAAATAGACCATCGCTGTTAGCGCGGGCACTTGCCCGGCCACTGGTAACAGACGTTATCGTGGCTGAAATCGGCACCGCCAAAGACCCTTGCTCAAGGCGATCAAACAAGATGCCGATGCGTGATTCGCTATTACCCTTGCCCTTCTGCGCAATCTCAGTTATGTGGCCCACCAGCCGGGAGCCTTTACCAACAATGGTGCGCCCTTCGGCTTTAATTGCCTGCGAAGTTTTCAGTAAAACTTGATCGCCGACCTTGGCTTTACGCACGTCAATAGTGTTTTGCAGTTCTCCCGCGAGCCGAGTTCCTGATTCAAGATTAATGCTCTTGCCAGCCTGGTTCACGGCCGCGGAAGTTTGATTGCTAGCCTCACTTGACGCGCGGGTTCCTGCCTTCTGAGCGTAAGCGACCAGCCCACAAGCAAGCGAAAGACTTACTGCCAGCGTAATTCTCTTCATATGTGTCACCCCCCTTAGTTTTGCGTTCTGGTTTGGCGCGTGTATTACCTAATCACTTGCGCTTGATGGATTAGAAACGGCGTTTTTGTTGAGCCGCCCGAATGCTGGCAAAAATATTTAGGACGTATTCTTCCGGAAACTGAACACGCCTATAGTTTAGCCATTGTCAGGATGAGGAAATCCTAAGAGGGGTTGCTGTTGTGGCGACTATCCTTAGGTTGCGAATTTATTACAAATGGCAATCGCAGTGGGAGGTAGTCGCTAAGGGGATTAAAGCGGATTTTTAGTTATTACTAGCCTACACAGTTACTCTAACGACAGGCATCGTGTTCGCAACTGCAACCTATTTCCAGGACATGCGCTCTCTCGGCGTTCTCGCAGTACTCACCACAATACTTGCTGTCCTTCTCCGGCGGGCAATCGCAGGCGGGATGCGCGCATTTATTTCCCTCATTCTCTGCCATAAAACTACCCCGCTTTCTGGTAAGTTCGTGCTTTACAGTTCATCCTAAAACTCAAAATAGCAGTGGTCAAGCCTTGAAGCGGCTTTCCCATTTAGGGAGCCTCACGCAACACGATCGTTCGCTGTTTATCCCCCAAAGTCAGCACCATAGGTTTATCTAATTGAATCGGATGCTCCTCGCCATCCACGCTGATAACCAGATTCAAACCCGACCGGCTTGCCGTTATTCCGGCGCCAATTGGCGCGCTTGGAGTTACTCTGAGAAGCAGGCTGTTTGCAATTATTCGCCAGGTTGCCGGCGCACAGCGGATGCGAATTCCCGGTGTATCTGTCTCAAAAGCCTCCCCCACGGAAAGCGCATCAGCCTTGAACAAGCCTTCCCCGCAACGCACACCCTCGCTATCGTAGAAGGTGACCAACCCGGAAACGAATGCATAGGAAACACTGCTGGAGTTTTTTACCACCAGACGAATGTTAGTTACCGGCGAATCCTCCGCGCCATGGAGAGCTGTGGTTCTTAGTGTCGCCTCAAGCGCTGATGCCCCGCTACCGTCCAGCGCAACTGCCGTCTCGGTAAGTGCTACGCGCCTCTCAGTCGAACCCGCCGCTGGTTCCTGGGCCGCTACGCAAAAGCAACTTGCCAGGAGCAGGGCGCCAGCCAGAATCGTTCTCATAATCATCGGTCTCCTTGTTGGGGCTGCGAACTCAATTTAGCTCGGGCCGGATTCTAGTCCCGCGATGCTATCGCAAGCAATCAATCTGTCCGACAGATCTGGTTGAATTTGGTAACAGTTTGAATTACATAACGAAAAACTAAAGTTTGTCGGATGTCGGGTAGTTATTCTTAGCCGCCATATTTCTTATAAGCAGCAGCGAGTTTTTGGTCATACTTGTTTATCTTGTAGTCCTTGCCGTTGTAACCGAGCGCAAACGCTGCCCAATTTTTGTTTTTCAGATGTTTTGCCAAGCCGTTCTTCTCGACGTAGCGGACAAACGAATCCAGGTGATTGGCCTCGCTCACATACATTCCGTCCACAAAATCTTTGAGGCTGGGGTAACCGAGAGTTTGCCAGTGAAATCCCATCACTTGAAAGCGGCCCCAGGAACAGGACATCAACGCCGCATTCGGGTCGAGAGCTGATGCTTCCTGGAATCTGGCGTGTTGCTGGGAGACCGGCCCGTATCCGCCGGGAGTCCGGTTAGATATACCGGGATGGGTTTGGTCATACTTTCCATCAGTGAATTTATGGAATTTGTGCCGCTCAAAAAGTATTACCGGATCACCAGAGGCAAGGAATGCTCCATGCGGACCCGACTCTACTTCGGAAACAGCTTTCACGGCTGCGACTTCGCAGCCCAGTTTCTGCGCGGCTTGTTGATAATCAGCTTCAGTTAGGGGTGGAGGCATAGCTTCTTCTCCTTAAAGTGAAAATGAGAAAAACGGTCTCGAACAAATTGGCAGGACCAGTATCTAAACTCTCAAAGCGAGGAATGCCCCAGGAATTGAGAGGCGACTGAAAGCGAGCCAAGGTATATACCCAGCAATGGCAAAAGTAAATCGAAAACTATATTGACTCAAGTAAAGGCAGCAGGGCCGCGCCGCGCTGCATAATGTAACCCTCCATCTCATCAATGCTGTCGAGAACGTCAGCTAACGAGCCTGCAGGTGTCATTCGCATGCGCCGAACTTCTTCGTCCGGCAATGTCGAAACGAGATGAATCCGGTAGCGCTCAGCCTTCGTGAGTAATGACCAGGCTGTTTGACCGTTTACTTCGTAAGCGTTGCGCAGGCGGGCCTCGAGGGCGCGCGAGTCGTTCTCCTCAAACCATTTCAGAAATGTTGGGTGACCCAGTCCATCGCGACATTCGGCCAGCAGGACAATTGTGCCGCCGTCTTTGCAAGCGTGCGCGGCCATGTCGAGAGACTTGTGCGCCTGAATCAGATTGATGTCGTAAGGGTAACCGCCACAACTAACGATAATAACCTCACGCTTTCCGACGATCCTGGTCGAATGGTTAGAGAGATACTCCACACAACCCGCGCGATGGGCCGCTCGCCATTCACCTGCATGAATTCGGACTGTCCGGCCTCGCTCGTCAACCACGCTATTTATGCTGAAGCGGGGCTCGATCATGGCAGCAACTCGTTCGCATTCTTCATGGACCGCGTTGCCATCCAGGAGGCCAGTGCCGACGCCCGCGCGGCGTCCACCAGTTTCAAAATCAAGCGCCAGCATATGTGTCGCCTCGACCGTGCGTGCGGAGGCGAGTCCCGGGCAGATGGATTTGCGTCCACCCGTAAACCCCGCAAAGTAGTGAAACCCGATTGCGCCAGTTATGACGACATGAGAAAAGTCCTTTAGCGCGCGATTGAGCTCCACTGTCGTGCCGCGGCTTGTCGTGCCTAACGACACCATCGCTCCGGAATCGTAAGCGGCATGGTCAATTGTTCTGATGCGCTGCGCAATGAAAGGCGACAGTAGTTCAACCTTCTCGTCAGGGGTGACTGCACGATGTATCCCGGTGGCAAAAATGATGGCCATAGCCGAAGGCGAAACTCCGATCTGAATCAGGCGGCGCACTAGCAGATTCAGAATTTGCGCACTCCCCGTCGCCCGGGTAGCATCGGAGACTACTATCAACACCGAATCGCCAGCGGAAAAGAGATCTTCAAGCGGAGGCGATTCAATTGGAGCACTCAAGGCCTCACCAATCTCAACGTCTGTTAGCGGTTTTTCGTTGGGCGAGTTTCCGGCCAACAACTGATAGCGGTTTTTGTCGAAGGTGAAACTTACCGAGCTTTTGCCGTAGCCTAATTGTATTTGCGTCATCACGCTGGCTCGGAAGTGTCTGGTAAGCGGCTTCAAACACCGAAGTCTGCCAGTGCACGCTCGATAACGTGCAGGGCGGCGAAGTCTGTGTCACCAACAGTGCGGGCTTCTGCAAGCCATTTGCGAAGTTGACGAGCCTCTTCGACGGACCAAATGCGGCAGGCGCCGGTCAGCGCCAGCGTTACCAGCGCGTCCGGAGCGCCGTGAGTGACAAGCGCCGCTTGCAAAGCGGCTTGTTCGCGAAGGTCCAGCGTGAGCAGGAGTTTGATTTCCATGAAAACGCTATCCGCGTCAGAAATGGACCGACCTTCCGTTAGATCCCGGTCTCATGACATCTGAAGCTTCCAGGCAACGGAGGCTTATGGCGGGCTAAGCTTAGCAAATTAGACAGTTAGGCGACAGATGTAAGGCACGCGTGCCTGCAAGGAGGTTTAGCTGGATATCCGTCGGAGGTAGGGGCATTATTATGCTATAAGCGCGCGATAGCTTTTTCGGCCAGGGCCTTTGATCTTTTTATTTTAGTTGCTTGATCTGATGGCCCACCGATACTGATCTGCACGTACGAGCTTCCCTTCAGCACGTAGAGAGCTCCGCCAACGCGACTGCCCGTCCAGTAAGCTTCATCACCAATACCCGGGACCATTTGCGGAGGAGTTTCTCTTTCTTCCTCTCCCTCGCTTCTCTTTTGGTTAGGGTCTTCGTCCCTTTCTCTCGCCTTCTTTTCATGGAAAGCATCACGCCAAAACTCTTTCGGATCGCGGGCAGGCGCGCCTTCTCCCTTTTGCGCGACCAGCAAGCTTACGGAATTGGTAAAGGTTGGGAGTGTAAAGAAACACTGTGACACGCTAAACCCACCGGTGGACTGTCCAGTCAGTTTGGTTTCTCTAATTGCCTCACCCTGAACCGATTCGATTTCCTTGCTCGTTAGCAGTGCGCAGGCGTCAACCCGGAGCTTAACTACCGGAGCATCAGCAATGGCCGGCGGGACACTCTGCTGTGCAACGGGAGTTGTCGCGGTAGATAAAGGAGCAGAGGTTCCTACGGCTGTTTGCGAACCATTGTCAGGAGTTTGAGTCGTGCTGGTGCTGCAACTCGCGATCACTAAGAGTGAAGTAAACAAAACTATTGTCAGTTTTAAGTTCATCCGAAATGCTCCTTTCCGAGGCTGCTTCAATTGCCCTCTCGAGTTTTGCGCAGGCCGGAATTCTTGCGTGGCAGCCAGTTCAACGGCAATCCAGATATAGAAGCACGACCTTGAGGAATCCTTGAGGTAAACCCTGAGTACGGTCGCAATCTCGCCAAAACCCAATAAAAAAGAGAGCCACCCGCGTGGCCCTCAAGGAGTTGCTCCAACCAGAAACCTATGATTCCACCCGCGCTGACAGGCTGGCGTTGGGTGGCAGCTGATTCAAACTACAACGCTGGAACACCCAATGCGCTATTGAACTCCTTGTAGAGATCGTTGTATTCACGGACGCGGCGTTCCAAGAGTCCTGGTAGTTCCTCGATTTCGTTGACGTTGATTATCGCATTAACGTTGTTTAGAAATGCCGTGTGCGCGTCCATCGTGCGCAACGACGGTGACAGCAAGACAAAGAACAGCCGGCGACGTTGTGGGGGTCTTAAAATGTTAACTTCGCGGGTCACGAAAATGGCGCCCTGTTCACCCGGATCAAACCTGGGATCCAGCAGGACTATATCTAAATCTTTCTCGCGCATGCGATCGACTGCCTGCCTCGTGTCCTGGGCCACAAAAACCTGATAGCCATTCTCCGCAAGACCACGCGCGGCCGTTTCCCGGTTGCCTTCGGGCACACAGACCAGCGCTTTCCTGGGAATCCAGGAGCTTCGGACATTAGATAGTCCACGGCCAGCGGATGGCGGTTGGTTAAGCAGACCCGTCAGGAGCTCCGCCAGTCTTTCAGTTGCTGACGCGCCGGAGTCAGACTCACCCTCCTTTTGCTGGAGTTCAAAAAGGGGAGCCGGAGTCGGTTGATCGAATCGCCGATTTTCGGTAGCGGGCGACTTGCCAACGGCGACTGCGCTTTGCTCTACAGCCGGACTGGGCCCGCCAGAATCCACGCTGCTATTACATTTGGGGCAGCGAATAATAAAAGGTCGCGTGGGAATTTTCGTTTCATCCACTTGCAACCGCGAAGAGCACTTTTGGCAAATAATAATCATAGGAAGTTCTGAAAGCAGGTTGAGTTTTGGAATTGATAGAGACAACTAGTCGATCATACTCAGCATGGAGTCCAGGTCCGACAAGGGGGAGACACCGCTCGCGTCGCGTTGCGTGACCTCTTCGCCCGTTACACCTCTCAAGCTCAGAAGCAGATTGTTTTGATTTGTGGCGAAGTTAAGCCCATCCTCCACTGAGATCGTGCCTTTTTCAATCAAACCTTTGATTACGGTATCAAAATCCTGCATGCCGTCGATTTTTCCATCTCGCATCGCGTCAAGCAAAGACTTTCCGGCTGCCTCGCCCTCTTCTATATATTCACGAGTGCGCGGACTTGACCTTAGGATTTCAACGGCGGCAATTCGACCGCGCCCATCCGCTCGCGGGATCAGGCGTTGAGAAATAATGTAGCGGAATGTTTGGGCCAAACGAGTGCGTATGACCGGCTCTTCGTTTTTTGGATAGAGACCAATTATTCGATCAACTGTTTTGGAAGCGTCGATGGTATGAAGGGTTGAAAGAACCAGGTGACCAGTTTCAGCTGCTTCTAAGGCAATCTCAGTGGTTTCAAAATCTCGCATCTCGCCGATCAATATCACTTTAGGTGCCTGTCGCAGTGATGCTCGCAACGCCGAGGGAAAGTCCTTGGTGTCTTGACCGACTTCGCGCTGATTGATTGTTGAGTTCTTGTGTGCGTGGAGATACTCAATTGGATCTTCGATGGTCACTACGTGGTAATGCTTCTTTTCGTTGATGATGTCGATGATGGCAGCTTGAGTAGAACTCTTGCCAGAACCCGTTGGCCCTGTCATCAGTACCAAGCCGTTTCTCATATCAGCAATTTCAGCGAGTTGCTCGGGAAGGCCGAGGGATTTCAGCGTTGGAATATCGGTCGGAATAACGCGCATCACAATCGAATAAACGCCGCGCTGCTGAAAGATGTTGACTCGAAAGCGAGCTCGCGAAGGAAGTGAGTAACTGAGATCGGCGGTACCCGTTTCTGTGAGGCGCGCGGCCGCATCAGTGTTCCCCTGGAGAAGAGACATCGCGATGATCTCGGTCTGGTAAGGCGTGAGCTTTTGCATCCCCAATGGTTGCACGGGAGTGAGTTTCCCATTTATTTCAACCTGCGGAAGCTGACCAACTGAGAAGTTGAGATCGCTGATTTTATCCGAGACGAGCAACATTCGCTCGATAATGGGAGGCAGGTCGAAAAAGCTCATTGATTTTTGGGACTCCAGCGAAGATGTGGTTCGGTAGGGTTTCGGCGGGGGCACCAGATGGCACTACCCTGTTTGGCATAGGGATTCTCGCGCATAACGTGGATAAACGCAAGCTAAATGTGTTGTTCAATAAAAAGGTGCGTCAGGGGTGGTGGAGCAGGCGTTTTGTCTGTGCTGAGGCTTGGCCGGCGGGAATCCAGATGTCTCGGATCACGGCAAACGCATCGCCACCTGCAGTTAAGACCTCCAAGCTGTTTTCGAGCGTGATTCCACCAATGGCGACGAGCGGAAGCTCGCCAACCGCCTGGCGGGCAAGTCGCAATCCCTCAAGACCAAGTGGAGAATCAGAAGCCTGCTTTGTGAGCGTGGCAAAGATTGGACCGATCGCCACGTAATCGACCGGCATTTCCCGGGCAAGGCGCGCTTGCGCAAGATTGTGTGTCGAAAGGCCGATAATGGCGTCAGGACCAAGGATGCGCCTGGCGGCCTCAGGTGGCATGTCGTCCTGACCCAGATGAACTCCGTCGGCATTCAGAGCCAGCGCTATATCCACACGGTCATTTATTATGATCTTTATGCCGCGCGTGCGCGCGACACGCAAAGCCTCGTGTGCCTCGCCGCAGAACTCGAGCGAAGAAAGCGACTTTTCTCGCAATTGAATGACAGTCGCTCCACCTTCGCTAAGCTGCGATACTTGTTCAGCGTGTGAAAGTCCGGAGAGCCGTCGGTCGGTAAGAGGGTAAAGCCGAGTGCCGCCCAAAGCGTTCAAGAAATTGGAACTCATCGTTCTGAGGCTCAAGCCTCTTTCTTCTTTGGTCGTTCGTTGGCACGAAGTACTCGCTTGCGCAGGCGTATATTTTGCGGAGTCACTTCCACCAGTTCATCATCGCCAATAAACTCGATCGCCTGCTCGAGCGAAAGCTCCTTAGGCGGCACAAGGCGCATAGCCTCATCAGCTGAGGCGGCGCGCATGTTTGTCAATTTCTTTTCCTTGATGGCATTCACATCGAGATCAACCGCGCGCGCATTCTCTCCGATTATCATTCCCTCATAGACTTTTGTTCCGGGACGAATAAAGAGGGTTCCGCGTTCTTGTAGATTGAAGAGGGCGTAGGTCGTGGTCTCTCCGGTTCGGTCAGCCACCAAAGATCCTGTGGAACGTCCGCGCAAAACTCCCTGCCAATCGCCCCAGCGAAGAAACAACGTATTCAGTAGCCCGGTACCTTTAGTTTCAGTAAGGAACTCATTGCGAAATCCGATCAATCCGCGGGAAGGTGTCTCAAACTCGAGCCTTACGCGACCAGTGCCATGGTTGACCATCTTCGTCATCTGGCCCTTGCGACGTCCAACCGCCTCCGTGACGACACCAATAAATTCTTCCGGACAATCGATCACAACCTGCTCGATTGGTTCGAGCGTACGGCCGTCGCTGGCGCGTGTAATCGCCTCAGGCTTGGAGACCTGCATCTCATAACCTTCGCGACGCATCATTTCAATGAGGATGGACAGCTGCAATTCGCCGCGACCGGACACTTTAAACTGCTCCGGAGATTCAGTCTCCTCTACACGTATCGCTACATTTCCCAGGATTTCCTTGTCCAGCCGTTCTTTGACCTGCCGCGAGGTAACATACTTGCCGTCCTTCCCGGCAAAGGGCGAATTGTTAACTCCGAAGATCATCGAGATCGTAGGCTCATCTACTGCAATAATCGGCAGCGGCTGGGGATTCTCGACAGATGTTATCGTGTCGCCTATTTCGATGTTGTCGACGCCCGCCAGGGCTACTATCTCGCCGAATGCAGCACGCTGGATAGGCTCCCGCTTCAAACCTTCGAAGGCGTAAAGCTGGGAGACGCGCACTTTTTGAAAAGAGCCGTCAGGCTTCGCCACCGATACCTGATCACCCAGGGCTATCTCACCTGAGAAGATCCGGCCGATTGCCAACCGCCCTACGTATTCGCTGTAGTCAAGATTTGCCACCAGCAACTGCAGAGAATCATTTCTGATTTGCTTCGGCGCGGGGATTGTCTCCACGATCTGATCAAATAGCGGGCGCAGATTCGTCGATTCATCCGTCAATAATCGTTTGGCCAATCCCTCGCGCGAGATGGAATAGAGAATGGGAAACTCGATCTGTTCATCAGTCGCATCGAGATCGAGAAACAATTCGTAGATCTCATTTACTACCTCTTCAGGCCGCGCATCCTGGCGGTCGATCTTATTGACGACCGCAATCGCTGGCAGCCGGGCCTCAAGGGCCTTTCGTAGAACGAATCGCGTTTGGGGCAAGCATCCTTCAGCAGCGTCAACCAAAAGCATCACGCCGTCTACCATTTTCAAAACGCGTTCAACCTCGCCACCGAAGTCTGCGTGACCAGGTGTGTCCACGATATTGATTTTCACGTCCCGATAATGCACGGACGTGTTCTTCGCCATGATCGTTATGCCACGCTCACGTTCCAGATCCATCGAGTCCATGACGCGGTCGCGCACCTGTTCGTTGTCGCGAAAGGTGCCAGACTGTCGCAACATGGCATCCACGAGCGTGGTCTTGCCGTGATCGACGTGAGCAATAATTGCGATGTTGCGAATATCTTTTCGTTCCTGACTCATTGTTCCCTTTACATAGATGTGATCGGTCTCAAATTTTCACTGAGGCGAAACCGCATATCTTAACACTTTGAACTCAATAACTCCCACACGGCACTCAACGAGTGCAGAATCAACACCATCTTCAGCCAAGGTGATTTGGGAGCGCGTTGGAGGCTAGAGTCTGAAGGCGCCGGTTTGACGCAGGGCTTCGTAGAGAACTATACCAACGGCAGTTGCCAAATTGAGACTGCGAACGTTTGGATTGAGGATGGGGATGGTGAGGCATCTCTCCCAGTTGGAGCGCAGAACTTGTTCGGGCAACCCACGGGTTTCTCGCCCAAACACCAAGCAATCGTGGAGGCCAAAGGCCCAGTCAGCATAACTCTTATCGGCCCTGGTGGTCAGATATATGAAGCGGGCTTGCGGAAGCGACTCATGCAGATTTTCGAGGTTTGGATGCCGTTGCAGTATGACTTCTGGCCAATAATCCAACCCCGCGCGCCGCACGGCCTTGTCGTCCAGACGAAAGCCAGTCGCTCCCACGATGTGAAGGGGAACTCTGGTGGCAGCACACAGCCGCGCGATATTGCCGGTGTTGGGCGGTATCTCAGGTTCGACAAGAGCAATGCGAATCATTGCAGGATGGGCTCGGGAAATATTCGAGCCAGAAGTTGCAGCCTGTGACAAGTCAGATAGTAGCTGTCAACAGGTAAGGGACCTCTAAATACAAAAGGAACGACGAGGTTCGCTTGAAGTACTCGTCGTTCCTTTTGAAAGGCCATGCTGGCCTCAGAAGTTTGTGTGCGCCTGTGGAGGGTTGCTGTTGAAACGTCCTGCTGCGAACTATCTCTTCTTGGCTGCTTTCTTCGTGCCCTTCTTTGCTGCCTTCTTGGCACCCTTTTTCGCGGCCTTCTTTCCACCTTTTTTAGTTGCCATTCTTAGTTGCTCCTTCTTTTCAAGATTTTTAGGTTTTCGAGTTGTACCACAAGATACTGTGTTCACTTGTCTCTTGTGGGCTAGTGTAAACGGCGCACAACATCTTGCTATATAAACGCAAACGTCCGCGATGTCAACAACTTATTACGGTTATCGTGAAAAATATTTTCGCGACGACGGTGGGGAAAGTAGCGATAACGATGAAATATTTCTTGTCATTTGCATCGCAAGCAAGCTCCTGCTCGAGCAGGTTCACCGATGAGTTGTGCGGCCCGGGCAGCGCGAGTTGAGCTAATGCGATGTTGAGATGTTGAAATGTTCAGGACAGCTCGGGTTGATCCTGGAAAGTAATTACCTGAAGAGCGGAGTGAAGATCCATTCGTCGTGTCGATCGATCCCGTAGTAGTTAATTACAGATTTACTTTTGCTGCCACTGGCAACACCAATGAAGGGGCCAGAGGTATTGTCATCGCCCGCTGAAGCTGTGCCACTGGACTCGAGATCATTCGTGGGCAACACAGGCGGGGCCATAAGTAGTTCTACCCGCTGAAGTTGCGGGTCATTTGTGACGGGGCGAACGTTTTCTGCAAACAGCATTACAGATCGTAGGAAGTCTCCTAATTGCGATGAACGTGGCCGAACCAACTTCCATTCTCCCGAATCTGAGAGCGGATCGCGCGCGGCCGAGGCGCGAAGTATCTGCACTTTCTTTGTGCCGCTCGGTACGCCTTCAAGAAGTTGATCGATGGAAGTTGGTAGAGCGGCGTCTGCAGTCAGATGTTTCTGTGTGACTTGATAGGAATAGTAAATACGAATCGCGTCAGCTACTTCTTCTCCGCGAAAGATCGCTTCGATCTCGCGTTCGCGCTGCGCCTGCTGACGGATGGCAGGCGCGGCGGCGAGCGCAAATAGCGCGAGCACGGTCATCAGGGCAAGGAGGGCAACCAGGGTATAACCCCTCTCGCGCCGTTGCTGCGAGCGTCCCCGCCGGCCATCGGACACTCTCAACGGCATCGAACTACGTGTCCACATCTTGTGGTGTGGTCCAACTCTATGGCTCATCATCCTCGCTCTCAACTCTCGGAGTAGGTCGCTGCAGCGGGTTACCTTTGTCACCCTGGGAGGTCATAGCCAATGTATGTTTGACCTTCAAATTGCTATCGACTACCACCACCTCTTTCTCGGAAATGCTGGTGACACGAAATCTTCCGGCAAGCAAATCTCCACGCTGGACGTTTAGCGTCTCCTTGCTGGCTTTGTCCTGGAGAATTGCAGTGTCAATAAACTTCCGGGTGCCGATGATGCCAATATAAGAGTAATTTGGTGCTGGCGGCGCGGCCACGCTAAGCGTTGCCGTATTTGAATAGAGTGCGCCATCGGCAGATCGCAGCATCACCTCCCGCGCACCAGGGTTGGCGATTATGGCGGCAGAGACGGAGGCCGAAAGCTGCTGGGGGTTTATGTATCGAGTAGGCAATTCATTATTGTCGATCAAAACTCGCAACTGCGGTGTAAGCTTGTCGCCGGAAATCTCCAGGGTAAAGTCACCCGTCTTGGCATAGACATTCGCCGGCGAGAGGCCTGCGAGCAACACTGGCGGGACAGGCGTTGGTGTCGGCGTAGGATCGGAAGGCACCCCGACGGCCAGCACGGGCTTTTCGTAATATATGAAAATGTTGCGCCTTGCTTCGGGCACAGTCACGGATGAAAAGGGGTATATTACGGGTCGTAACTGATCAAGATCGGTTCCTTTGAATTCCACGACTGTTTGCGTTGGCGCCTTACTGGTCGTACTGCCAGGAACGGCGGAAGGGGTGGGCTGGCCGGCGGCACGTGGCGAGACTTGCTTAGGACTACTGCCGAAGCCAAAAAACGTCCACCAGAGGAAGACTATAGCGATTAACCCCAAGGCTGCTGCCAGGATCAATTTATTTCGTTCACTCGGATTTCGGGTATCACTTAACTGCATAATATTACTCAATGAACTCCCGAGCTGGTTGCTGTGTCTTCAGAGGCACCGCGTTGGAAATAAGTCGCCATTTCCAAACGCAGGCTAACGAGAGCGGCACGAGGTCCGCCAGTTGATTCTCCCTCGACCGAAGGTGGAGTGTTTGTTTCAGTTGCTCGTTCCAACTCGACGCTATTGATAATGACAAACTGCCTATTCGTCTCGATGTCCTGAATAAACCGGCGGAGGTTCTGATATTGGCCTTCAACGGTCACGCTGATAGCGATGCCCGGATAAATGCTTTGCCATTTAGTATTGGCGGATCTTGTGCCAGTTGCTCCCGCTTTCGAGCCGGCGGGTTCAAGTGGGGTATAGGTGGGGCCGGAAGTGTTGCGCAATCCATTCTTACGAATCAGCGAGTTCAGACTATCGTAGAGACCCATGCGGCCGCTATTGATGCCTACCAGTTTACTTTCAAAATTATCGAGACTTTGCGTGATGTCTTCCACCCTGGCCTCGGTGCTTTGTCCCTCACTAACGGCGTCCTTTGAGATTCGCAACTGAGTTTGAAGCCGTGAGCGTTCTAATTCACGTTCAGCCAGGCGAGAGCGGGCGGGCGCCAAAAAATAAAGATAACTCCCAATCACGAGCACTAAGACTAATGCGCTGCCGGCGAGCCCGATTATCTCGGCGGGACCAAGAACTCGCTGCCCGCGAGAAGAGTTGAACTGCTGCAGCCGAACTCGTATCCGATCGCGTTTCGCGGCGCGAGGAGCCGTTGGGGTTGGTTCGCTCACCGGCCTTCTCCTTTGGATACGTCGTCGCCCGACGGTGCTACTGAATCTGACGCAACCGTGCTGACAGGTGAACCTGCTCTCGGCCGATACACGACGTGTAGATCATATTCGGCGCCGCTTTCACCACGTCCGCGTTGCAAATTCTGTGAAAGCAGCTCGGCATGGAAGATGCCGGCCCGATCCATTTCCGCAATCATCTCTGTCACAATGGGCGGACTCTTTGCTATTACCGTCAACTCCAGTTCAGCAAGTGTTTCGTCGCCGCGCGTGGCCACGCCACTGACCGCGATCCTCTTAACGCGCACTGTTCCCGGCAATGCCAGCTCCAGATCCGACAACAGACGCGACCAGGAAAAGCGTTTGCGATCTACAAGCGTATGAGCCGCCGCCAGCGTTTGCAGTTGTTCAGAAGTTAGAGACTTCTTCACCGCTTCAGCTTGTTGGCGAAGATCGTGCTCCTGCTGCGCGAGCCGGTTGATGTCGTTCTGTACGGCATATGCCAGCGCATTTGCCTTCGCCGTAGCCCGCACAATGAAAATGAGGGACACCAGGGAAAGGAATAGAACTACAGTCGTTACCGCCCACGGAAGGGAGCGATTGCTGAAGGGTTTACTCGCAAGATTTAGTTTCGTAGGCATTAATTTCCAGCCAAAGTTCCGAAAGAAGCATACACGGCTCAATTAACAGGGCGCAACCGAGGTCAACCTGCGTTAGGCCCTGGACATTACACGCCGATTCAGTCTCGGCGTTTCATTAACAAAGTTGTCTTGGACGGAAAGTTCCAACTCCGGGGTTGCTTACCAAGCGCGCCTGGGAGGTAAGGGGCTTTCGGTCATCGCCAACGAGGGACGATAGGCGCAGATTCGGTTGCGACCGCTGCGTTTGGCTCGATAAAGGGCGGAATCAGCCAACTCCACCAAATGTATGGGATCAGTCGCATCATCTGGATACGCGGACACCCCGATGCTAATGGTAATACGGTGCGTACCTTGACTGCCTGGCGACTCCATGCGAGTGACGGGAAATTGCTTCTCAGCCACCGCAACTCGCACCCGCTCAGCGGCAACCAGACCCTGGGCATAGTTAGCGTCGAGCAGGAACGCCGCAAACTCCTCACCGCCAAAACGGGCAGCAACGTCTCCTGCTCGCAATGCTTCCTTAATAACGCGTCCGGTTTCTTCGAGGGTCTTGCTGCCTACAAGGTGGCCATAAGTATCGTTCACTTCTTTGAAGTGGTCCAGGTCCATCATTATTACGCAGAAAGGGCGCCCCTCCGCCTCCGCCCGCGCGGCCTCACGCCGGAGCTCTGAAAAAAACGACTTGCTCGTGAGTAGTCCCGTAAGTTCGTCGTGTGCGATGAGGCGATGGATCTGCTGCTGAAATTCCCGATCGATCTCATCCAGCAGATCAAAGCGAAACAGCTGATCACCGATGACTATCTTATCGCCATCATTTAGTGATGCGTCAGTAATCGACTCGCCATTAACCTGCGTACCGTTGGTGGAACCGAGATCCGCAATGCGATAGGTGGTGGTATTAGTCTTTGGATCCAGTTCGCTGGTGATGCGGGCATGGAGACGCGACGCGCGGGAATCGTTGAGACGGACATCGGCTTCGATAGCGCGACCAATTATCACTGCGTCTCGGTCCAGCGGGATTGGCACGGCCATGAACTCTCCACGAAGGGAAACCAGCGCCGGCCGGCGCTCCCTCCGAGCTGACTTTGCATCCATGTTAGCTGGACGCAGTTGAGTGGCGCCGGGTCCGTCTTCGTCAAAATTTTGGCTGGACATCAATCTGGCTAATGAGAGTGAACCTACAAGATTTAACCCACGTACACAGATGGCAGACGTCGAGTATCTTATCCCGCAGGCATTGTTGTGGCAAAGCAAGTGATGATTTGTTCGGCAAATGGCGGGGATATTCCTTCACTGGCGACCGCCTGTGGCGCTTGTGGCCTTAGTCCTATAAAATCATCACTAAATAACTAATCAGCGACATCGTGATTTTCCCGGTGTCAGAAAAGGAGATTCGGTTGAAAGTACAACAACCTACTGCCGCGTGTTCAGGAACTGAAGAGAACCTATCCGTAGAGCGCGTAGCAATCGCCACCTTACCCACCGAATGGGGCGACTTTCAGATTGCGGGTTATCGTTCGTTACTTAGCGATGAAGAGTTTGTGGCTCTCTTTAAGGGCGAAATGCGCCGCGACATACC
>DASXQM010000151.1:0-13607 GCA_036507195.1 Pyrinomonadaceae bacterium
GCCCACTCGCCGGCCAGAATGAAACTGGCCCAGTAGTAAGGATGATTGCGAGTCTTATTGCGCAGCATCTTGAGCTGCACTTGCCGCAGAGCCTCGCCTCTGCCCACATTTTGCACAAGCGCCTGGTAGTATCCGGCCATCAGCTCATGCGTGCTGCGATCCGAGACAGGCCACAAACTCATTAGTTGGCTCTCGGTTCCCGCGAGGAATAACGCGCGCCGAAGTCCGTAGACGCCTTCACCATTCTTGACTTCACCAACTCCCGTATCACACGCCGAGAGGACGACGAGCTTTGTGCCCCAAAGATCGAGAGCCGAGGCCTCAAGCGCCGTGAGAACACCATCATCATCGCCGTTGCCACCTTGATTTACGCCGGCAAGCGCCAGGCCCGAACGCAATAGAGGATTCTCGACGCGCACGGCCCATTTACCGAGTCGAGTAAGGTCTGCCGCTTTGACGGTCGTGCGATCCTTTGCGGATGATTCGTTTTCGAGAAAGAACCCGTGCGTCGCAACGTGCAGGATGCTTGGGGCACTGACATGTTTCAGGTTAGCTTCCGAAGCCTCGTTTCGCGTGAAAAAAGTCGCTTGCGGCAAGAGTGTTTTAAGCGTTCGCACTTCATCGCCAACTCCAGGCAAAGGTCCAAAAAAGATTTGCGAGTAATTGAATTGAGATCGGCTCGGTGCGCTGGTAATTGATGACCCGTTACTGGAAGCAATTAGGGCCGGATCGCCGAATGCCGGATCAGCGAATACGACTGGGGGAGTCTTACTTTTTCGAGCTGTTTGTAGTCGTAACAAGTCGCGCCCGCTCGTCAGATAAGCGAAAGCGTAGCGCTCAACGAGGTAGCGACCCTGTTCATCAACTAATGCTTCAAACGGAATCAGGTTCAAGTCACCGTCGGGCGAGATAAGCAGCTGTGTCGCATCATACGTGAGAGCTCGTACAGGTCGCATCAGTTTTTGGTCCAGGTCGCGCGCAAGCCGTTGGACGTCTTTTCGCGAAGGATCGTGCAGAGCTCGACGCAGTTTGCTGACGGCGTCGTCAATCGTTTTCGCTTCACCGAGTTCCACCCATTCCGTTGGGCCTTGATGGTGCAGAACGTACGCGATATAACGCGACTCGCCGTAACTCTGTCGCTTGTGCGGCGCCTTTGGATCGAATGGACGGTAGATGGCGAATTCGACGAGCGCCGCTTTCTCCGGGATTGCAGCCTGAACCGCGGCGAGCGTGATGGGCCGCGCATTCTCGTAAAAGGCGGTGTTACGACTGCTAATTTCACTTTCGAGTTTCTCGCGCCGCTCCTGCAGAATCCTGATTTGTTTCTGATGTTCGGCAGGCGAGATGCCCTGCGGCTCGTTGAGGACAAGCCGTGCCACCCGTGAGGTCGCGGCGTTCCACTGATCCAATAATCCCTGCTCCTCTGCGCTGAAACGAGAGTGCAGCGAAGCGAGGCTGAGTGATAGCGCGTCTTGCACGCGTCCTTTGCGTTGCAACACGGCTGTAGCGGCCAACTCGCGCGCCATTGGGTTGTCAGCGGCAAGCCGAACGTGCAGCGAAATGGCCTGGTTCATCTGTTCCGGCCACTTGGCGAGGTAGGCTAACTTTTGGCGTTCGGACCCTGTGAAGATGTTTAGATTAATGTGATATTCAGTGATCTCGTTAGCCCGCGCTTGAAAAGCGATCGCCTCCTTAAGCTTGCCTTCTACCGCAGACATCTTAGCCAATTCAAGAAGAATGTCGGCCAGATAGTAAGAGTTTGTTCCGTAGGCCGCCTCATAAATTCCTAACGCACGGCGAAACAGCGATTCGGCTTTCGCATCGTCGTTAAGTGCAACGTAAAGGTTCCCTAATTTGCTCAGATACCATGCTACCAAAGGATGATTTGAACCGAGTGCCTTCTCCAAAATAGCCAACGCGCTGAGGTAAAGCGGCTCCGCCTTCGCATAGTCGCCACGCATGTAGTAGAGCAGCGCAAGGCTTGCCCGAGACCCCGCCACATTGGGATGATTCGGCCCCGTCGCCTTTTCCCTGATAGTTATCGAGCGTTGGTACAACCGCTCGCCTTTATCAAACTCTCCCATGTCGCGGTAAAGCGTGGCGAGGTTGTGAAGAGGTGCGGCAAGATACGGATGGTCGCTTCCTCGTTTCTTTTCAGAAATGTTCAGTGAGCGTACATAAAGCGGTTCGGCCTTCGTGTAGTCGCCCTTTTCTCGGTACAAACCAGCAAGCGTATTAAGCGATTGAGCAACATCCTCATCATCATCACCTAACGCCTTCTCGGAAATCGCGAGCGCCTGTTGAAAGAGCAATTCGGCGCGCACGAAATCACCTCTGTTGCGCAAAAGAACAGCAAGTCGATTGAGACTCTGAGCGATATGTGGGTGATCTGGACCTAAAGCTTTCGCCTGAATAGATAGAGCGCGTTGAACGAACAGCTCGGCGCGTGAGTCATCACCGGTGGTGCTGTACAAAACTGCGAGGTTGTAGAGTAATCGGGCGACCAGTGGATGTTCCGGCCCGAGAGCGTTTTCGGTAATCGTCAGGGCACGGGCACAAAACGCCTCAGCCTTTGCGTAATTACCGTTGAGAAAGTTGACAACGAAAAGATTGAGAAGCGGGTGATAAAGATCAGGATGCTGTCTTCCCGAGATGCGCTCTCGTAGTTCAAGAGCCCTTTCTGCGGGCATGAGAGCATCCGTATATTTGCCGGCATCGGACAAACGTTTGGATTCCGCCAGTAGTCTGCGCGCCTCGTGCGACAGACGATCGTTTTCGGTGGCGTCGTGCGCCTCAACCCACTCAATTCTATAACTTCCGATTGGAAGCTTTGGGTATCTCGGTTTCACGAGCAGACGATAGGTGCCAGCCCTGTCAGCTACCAACTCCGTTGTTTCTTCGCCGTGATTAGTGATGTCGGCATCGAAGTCAGCAATTGATTTGCCATCCACTCCAAAGAGAGTCACGACCAAGTCAATGCCCCGCTGTTCGCTGATTACTCGTGCGAACTGACCTTCAGTCAACGTGATTTGAAAACTGTGTTCCTGCCCACCCGCTAGCTCACGTTCGACAGACCTGCCTAACTCGAGCGTAACGACCTCCTGCTCCCGATTTATTTGCAACAGGCTTTCGGCAAACGTTTCAACAGGGAGATTTCGTTCGACCGCGCATACGTTAAATGCGCTTGTTAATGCGACACCCTGAATCACGAGAACTGCCATCCAACGGACGGTTATCCGCGTCAGAATCTTTGGCTCCGAATACGAGAGGCGATGAGACATGAAACTACCTCGGCTCTGGGCAGTGCGAGTTACGGTGGCGTCATTATTCCATAATCCCAACGCAGGTGGCGATGCCCATCGTGTAGTCTTGGAAGCGGAAGGGGGCCGCTTCCTAGTACACTCTACAATGGTGCCCGTACATATGCAGTTCTGCGGCTAAAGAAAGAAGACTTATTGACCCGGAATGTGCGTCTGTTGTTCATAACCAGCTGACAGGAAGTTGACGTGGTTGAGTGGAGAGCAGCGAGGCTGAAAGTTTTCCGAGAGTTCGGCCGTTTTCAAGTGCCCGGGTCGGTATTGTCACAATCGGAAACCCGGTAAATCCTAAGGGCGATTTGTTTGAGGTGGCTACAATAGTTTAATCTCTCGACGACTTGAACGCTCATTCATGAGCTCCGGGAGCAAGGCACGACATCTAAACGCTGCCGTGCTACTTGTGAGGTAGTTCCAATGGCGAAAGTCAGTCTGATCATTCCAACCTTCAATCGCCCTCACTTGCTGCCACGATGCGTGGACAGTGCACTGCGAGCCGGATCCGATGTTGAAGTGATCGTTGTCGACGACGCGTCGTGCGACGAAACGGCGAGTGTCTGCCAGACAATTCCCGCTATCAAATACGTGCGGCTGGACTCTAATCATGGCGTGGCCGGCGCTAGAAACGCAGGGTTGCGTGCGAGCACAAGTGAATACCTAAGCTTTCTAGATGATGATGATCTGCGACTTCCGAATTCAATAGACGTTCAGATAAACCTGCTTGAGACCCAACCTGACGCAGGGATGATTTATGGCCGCGCGCTTTACGGCGACGAGCAATGCAACCCAAAGGCTGGCTCATATCCCGACGAGTGTGCGCAGGGAGATATCTTCTGGCAATTGATGCAACGGAATTTCGTCCCGTGTTTGACTGTAGTTTTTCGGCGCGCATGCTTGGAGCGCGTTGGGCTGCTCGATGAATCAGCCGCCGGTGTTGACGACTGGGACCTGTGGGTACGTATTGCCGAATTGTATCCCGTGCTGGCAACTGAACAGGCGGTCGCGATTTGGCGACAGCCAACACCAACCTCAGGACAGTTCTCTTTCCGAGCGGAGAGGATGCATCGTCGCGCACATCGCCTGCACCGGGACAAGTGGCTTCGACTACCGCGATCGATGGAAGCCCATGCGGAACACCGCAGCCAAGCCTTACGAGCTTTCGCCGATCACGCCACGCAACAAATGATTTCTGAAACTGCGTCAAGATATAGAGCCGGACGCGCGATAGACTCGATTCGGCTCGCGTTTGAGATTGCGCGTCTCTATCCTCGTGCAGCGATTAGACACGCTGTTCGAGCATCAGCCCTGGGTGTCGATGTATTTTCGGACTAGGCGACTCCACATACAGTGGTCCTAAAATGGACGGCTGGTTTCAGTGGCGAAAGCCGCGGGTGAAAAGAAGCGGCCCCGTGGGGTGTTTCGGCTCCATCAGATTAAAAGCCACACCAATCAGGTTTTTATTTAAGCATCAGCTGCTGCAAGGCCTCTGATTGCGATCCGTATACGACCCCATCTGCCAAGCGCGCTACCACTGGCAGTTTATGTGATTCTTCTAACTCATTCCGATCCGGCAAGTACCATCGCCAGGTGATCTTGTCAAAGTAAATAACGAGAGCGTGATGATTGTTAAGATCATCCCGCAACGCTGTCATCTGCGCGTCAAAATCCGTGTTGACGCGTGCACCCGTGGGATCGTACTTAGCGGGCAAACGCAACACTTCCCGCTTTGTAAATAGGTAGCATGCATCAGCGGCGTTTGAGGAAACCGCCATTTGCGACGGCAGAGCTTTTAAAAATTTCACAGTTTTCGAATCTTTCCAGGCGCGGCTTGTGAATCCCTCACCTTCACGATGTCTGGATAACATCCAGTAGGCAGCGGGTCGCACATTGGCGCTGAACAAGACGAACGACGAAAGAATAACGCACCAGAAAAGTATGCGTCGCTTGTCGACTGCGCTCTCCCACTCGACAAGCGAAAAAACAAGAATCATTCCGAATACATAAACCGGCAGGGCCACCCTTGGTCCGAGATCGACAGCGGGATTGGCAAACGAATTGTAAACCGCCAAGAAAATCAAGTAAGTGGCGACGAAGAATGCCGAAAAAAATCTAGTGCTGTGATCTGCTGTACCAGTTTTATTGCTTAGGCCCATCCACAATGCCCAAACGACGACGACTGCAGCAATCGTGACGAGTAATAGCTTCACAAGGTTAGGCAGAGCGTACGCAGTGAAGAGAAGCATCAGAGAGTTGACAAAAGTCTTCACCTCAACCGTCCCGATGAAGTGAAAAGCCAGCGAGCGGCCTGTGGATGAGCCTGCGATCAGCCTGTTGCGGATCACCCACCCGACGAGCGGCAGAAGTGCAACGCCTCCTACTAGCACAGCACGTTTAAGACTTCCACGCGATGGACCCTTTTGAATAAGAACTGTCAAAACGAGTGGCAGTAGAATGGGGAGAGCGGCATAACGCGTCATTAACGCGGCACCGGCCGTGCTCCCACAAGCTAGTAATAGCCATAACTGAGCTTTCCGAGTGTAAAAGGCCACTCCAAGCAAGGTGGACAGAAGGAAAAACATGAACAGTGGCTCAGCCCGAGCCATGGTGTAGATGCTAAGTAGGGGGAAAGAAGTTTGGAATAAACCCATCCCGCACAATGCGGGCCATATAGATCGACTCGAAATGTAAATGATCAGGCCAAGCAGAAAAACATTTGCTGCAAATAGGAATGTATGTATGTATTTTGCGCCGACTAATCTGTCACTGGTGAACAGACTTGTCGATGCGAGGAGCAATGGATACGCCGGAGGGAAGCTAACCAGCGGCCGACCGCTCGGTATAGCTGGAGCATAATGGTAGCCAATCGGTGTAAGTCCTTTTCCCTCGACCAGCCGGTCGGCGGCACTCAAATAAACCAGAGAGTCGGGAGTTACGCCGATGTCTGAGGACATGCACCATTGTGCGATTCCCGCGGCAAATATCCCCTGCAACGCCAGCACACCAATCGCGAGGAGATTGTTCCTGCCCTTTTCTGCGAATGACATTGGCTATTTGGTCACGCGATGCGACAACACCAGGCTGCTTGCTTTTCTGTGATTCTCAGCTCGTGAACAATACTGTGAAGGCGGAAACGTTTCAAACAATGAAGTAGCAACACGGTTACAGCGCCGGAGTATAATGATCAATCGAAGGTGAAGGCATTTCCGAATAGCTAAAATCAGAGGACCAGACCTGTGCCTGGGACTTCATCCAGTACCGTTCCCCGCTTACTTTTCATAGTCGATCGTCCTAGTTGGGCTCACGATTTCAAGACGCGTAACCTGATGAGGCTGCTCGGAAGCGAATATGATATTTGTTTGCGCTATCAATCTGACGTAACAGAAGAGGATATTTGTGAAGCCACGCTAATCCTCATTTATTATTGGCTGCAGTTTAGAGCGCTGCAACCGCTAGCCCCCGCCCTCAGACGTAATCGGCACAAGTTATTGGTAGGGATTTCATCGAGCTTCGAGTTAGAGGAGGAAAGACGAGACCTTGGATTAACGGTTATTCGCGACTTTGCTAGTGGCGTATTCATAAATAATCTGCTTCTGTACCGCCAGTATCAGCCGCTACTGAAACTTCCGACGTTCTATACCCCTAATGGAGTAGACACTAGGTTTTACCGTCCTAACCCGAGTAACGCACCATCTTCTCTGCTGCGAGTCGGGTGGGCAGGCAGCCTAACAAATAGGGGCGCCGGTTATCGTGGGTTTAATGAATTCATTGTGCCAGCCGCCGCCGTTGTTGAACGAGTAGAACTGCTCACTGCGGCGCGTGAAGACAAGTGGCGTGGGCCTGAGGAGATGCTCGAGTTCTATCGCTCGCTGGATGTTTATGTCTGCGCCAGTCGCACCGAAGGAACACCTAACCCATGTTTGGAGGCCGCGGCCTGCGGTGTGCCGTTGTTGACGACGTGCGTGGGTAATATGCCTGAGTTGGTACGCCACGGAAGTAATGGTTTTTTTGTCGAGCGCGATGTCGATGACATTGCTCACAAACTTCGCACGCTGCGCGACGACAGTAATCTGCGGAATGCGATGTCCAGTCAAATCCGACACGATATTCGAGCGTGGGACTGGTCGCTTCGATCGCGAGCGTATCGACAGATGTTTGAAGAAATGGTTTTGAAGGCAGGATCCGGTAATCATGTCTCGAGAGCGAACGTGAAATACTCAGTTGCGGCTGGCTCCGATAATTTAGATTTTCGCGTAGTGGCCCTCATTTCTGCCTACAACGAAGAGGACATCATTGTTCCTTGTCTTCAGTATCTAATCAAACAGGGTTTGGAAGTGTATCTAATTGATAACTGGTCCACTGATTCCACGGTCGAACGAGCTGCTGAATTTCTCGGAAAGGGCCTGTTGGCCATCGAGAAGTTTCCAAAAGACAGGCCGCCGAGCCATTACGTTTGGAAGGACATACTCTCAAGAATCGAACAGCTCACTAAAGAGATCAAAGCAGATTGGTTCCTTTTTCAGGACGTCGATGAAATCAGAACATCTCCATGGCCTGGATTGAGTCTACGGGACGCGATCCTCAAGGTTGATCGTGAAGGCTTTAACAGTATCGATCACACAGTTGTGACGTTTTATCCGGTAGACAACGACTTCGCAGCCGGCGCCGATTTTGAGGCATACTTCGAATATTTCGAATTCAGCGATCGGCCCGGTCAATTTGTTAAGATTAATGCATGGAAGAACCTAGGGCGACGCGTCTCCCTCGCTACATCGGGAGGCCATGAAATACGATTCAAGGGACGACGCATCTATCCCTTCCGATTTCTACTGAAGCACTATCCAGTTCGCTCACAAGCGCATGGCGAAAAAAAGATCTTCAGAGAGCGAAAACCTCGATGGCTCCCTCAGGAAAAGGCCAGCGGCTGGCACACTCATTATGATCACATCAACGAAGGCCATTCCTTCCTTCGACGGCCTGGGGATCTAAAGCTCTTTAATGAGTCAAAATTCGGACAAATCTCGGTGAAAAACGGGACGCCGATTATCGACTGGGCGACGGAACACATAAAAGCGATGCGGTCGGAACCAGACAAAGTCTTGAGACTCGTGAACTTGGAGCGAAAAAAGAGCGAAGAGGCAGCTCAATCGCTCACGGCCGGAAAACTCAAATACGCTTTCCTCGTGCCGTTCTACCGATTACTTGAACGGACACGGAGACGAAGATGAATATTTGCTGAACTTCGACGTGGAGGGGCTGTTGGCAAGTCGGTTTTTGATCATGAGAGTAAAACGGTGACAACATTTCCTATCTGCGTCGCAGGCATGCATCGTTCGGGGACCTCAATGGTTGCCAGACTTCTTCAGATCTGCGGCCTGTTTCTTGGTCCAGAAGAAGAGCTCGGCGTGGATTCAAATAATGGTGAACCGCATTGGGAGAACGTACGGTTCGTGTCGCTTAATGACAAGATCTTAAATCGGCTGGGTGGTTCATGGGAAAACCCACCGAAGTTATTTGCGGGCTGGGAGTACACACCCGAGGTTGATGCTTTGAGATCGCAGGCGAAGAAACTAATCAAGCGCCTCGGCGGTCAGCACACCTGGGGGTGGAAAGATCCCCGTAATTCACTAACGCTGCCATTTTGGCGACGCATCGTCCCCGATTTAAGGTTGGTTATCTGCTTGAGAAACCCGTTGGAAGTGTCGCATTCGCTTCGCGTACGTGGTGACTTAATCGGCATACCGTTGTTTCAGCTATGGCTGGTCTATTATCGCGAGCTACTCTCGGCGATACCGCCTGAACAACGAGTGGTGACGCATTACCAATCCTATTTTCAAGATCCAACCGCCGAGCTGCAAAGGGTCGCAGACGCAATTGGCATGGAAGTGTCTCCACAGGTAGTCAATCGCGCCTGCGCTCACATCTCGGGCGATTTGCGCCATCACCGTACAAAGACAGGTGAGTTAGCCGCAATGAACGTGCCCAATGAAGTTCTCGCTTTGTACGTGAAACTCTGCCGAGAAGCAGGACCGATTTACCAGAAGGAACCAGAATGTGAAACGGCGATTGGCGAGCCAACTTCCACGCGAATGTGCTAGTTTCTGACAGCCGCTATTCAGGTGTGTGATCTAGTAACAAGTTATTCTTAAATCAAGCTAACTTTCAGTTGGAAAAGTATGAAAATCGCCTTGTGTAAAAGCGCAATCCTTGGACCCATAAGCGGAGCCGACGAACTCATGTTGAACTATGCCGTGCATCTTCACCAGACTGGACATGATGTTTCGGTAATACTGTTATATCCACCACGTTTAGACGATCAATATCTCCGACGGCTGCAACTGAAAGGGGTACCGGTTAATGTCGTGATTGCGCGGTCGTACCTATTTGCACTTTTGCGACTGACGCGAAGCTTGCTATCTAGCGTGCTGTTTTTTCTCTTATTGGTAAAGCGCGCGCCGGGAGGGCTGCGTAAAATCTGGCAGGTCGCGCTCCGCGCCATCACACATCTTCACTACGGCAAGTGCCGAGCATACTTTGCCAAACATCGTCCGGATCTTCTGCATGTCTTCACACCAGATACCGGTGCAACCATGATGATTCGCGCCGGTCATGAATTGGGTATTCCAGTTCTCTATCACGAAATGGGCACCGCGCATCACCTGCCGATGCTGACAGATTATTACCGTCGACTGGAAAAGGTTTTGCCGTTGTGCACTGAAGTGGCAGCCCTGTCACCGTGTCTGGCGGCGGAGTGGTCGGTACGATTTCCCTTCCTGCGTTCAGTTTCAGTTCTTCCCTTAATCGTGGAGGGTTCCGACACACTCAGTCTTATCTCATTATCGCCGGCTAATTCCCAGGAAACGATTTTCGGATTTGCCGCTCGACTGGAAAAAGGCAAAGGACCTCTTGTACTGGTGGAGGCCCTCGCCAAGGTAAATCGAGAAGGACCTTTAGCAGTAGCGAAGATCGCCGGGATGGGTCCTCAGTTGTTGGAGGTCAAGGCCCGTGTGCGCGAGTTATCTCTCCGCAACGCTTGCGAATTTGTCGGACATTATTCAGAACCCCGTGTGAGGAGCGCGTTCATTAACAGCCTCGACGTCTTCGTGTTGCCGTCTTTCGCAGAAGGAACTCCGAACAGCGTCATCGAGGCCATGGCTCACGGGATTCCGGTGATAGCTTCGAACGTCGGCGGCATTCCCGACATTATCGACGCTGATTCCGGCATCCTGGTTCCACCTGGGGATGCAGCCGCTCTCGCCGATGCGATGATGACCCTAGCGCACGATCCTAAACGTCGCAACGAGATGGGCGCGGCCGCGCGAGCACGATACGAGAAACTTTTTGCCCCAGGGGTTGTTGTGCCGCTAATGCTCAAGATCTATCAAAGAGTGACAGGGAATGGCCATTCCACCAACCACATCATCCGCGATAACAATCATCGGCATCCGTGGGCCGAATCCTGAAGGGGCACCCGACTTGAAACGATGAGCCGCACAGTGCCGCGAAACTTTCAAGACCTCCCCCGTCTCATCAATCGAAAGTCCGCCAAAGAAACGCATCTCCACTACCTGGCTTTGTCTGGGATTCAGTCTGGCCAGAGTGTTCACAGCTTCGTCAAGCGCTATCAAATCTGCTTGGCGACGGTCAGGAACATCAGCTGCTGACAATGAGGCACGGTCCGTTCCAAACAACCGCTCAGAATCCTACGCGGCTTAGCAACTCAGAAAATCGCGGGTCAGAGCGAAGGCTGTCCAGTTCAGGGTCTACTTTAAGGAAGTTCAGGTACCAGAAACCCTCCGCGTATTCTTTGTCAAGAAACTGGAAGGCCTGATCCTTTTCTCCGAGTGCGGCGTAGATCACAGCGATGTCATATCCCGCTACCCAACGACGCGCGGTCTGTTCTCTTAGCTCGTCTATGATCTTAAGCGCTTCTACCTTTTTTCCAGCGAGTGCGTAAAGGCGGCCTAGCGCCGATAAGACCTCGGGCGTTGCGCCTTCGAAGTATCGAGCATTTTCCAACCTTGCAATGGCGACCGGTAGCCTTCCCTTCTTCTCCTCAATTCGAGCGAGATAAGTATGAGCCCACCAGAAACGCGGCTCAAACTCAATGGTTCTGTTGAGTTGTTCCGCAGCTTCGTCATAACGCCGGGCGTAAAAGTACACAAGCCCTAAAAATGTGTTGAACTCAGCCGAGAGGGGCTCAAGGTCGACGGCCTTCTTGGCTTCGGCGATCGCATCATCAAAGCGTTCCCTCGCAGCCAGATGCCCGGCGAAATACGCATGAGCTAGCCCATAGTTGGGGTTGATATTAAGGGCTAGCCGGAACTCGTTTTCCGAAGCGGCCCACTCATAATCGAACCAGGTATATATAGTTGCTAGAGAGGCATGCGCCTCTGCAAGCTTTGGGTCCAGTTCCAAAGCCTTCTTAACAGCTGTCCTTCCTTTGGTCCGGGCTTCTTTACCCGGGATGTACCAACTGGCATAGTAACAGTAAGCCAGTCCGTCATAGGCCAGAGCATAAGTTGGATCTTGGGCTATGGCCTGACTGAAGTATTCAATGCCCTTCTTGAAGCCCTCTTCTGTGTACTTGGTTGCGTAATAGCGACCCCTAAAGTAAAGCTGGTACGCTTCGGTGTTTTCCGTATAACGTTTGCCTAACTGCTTTTCCTCGGAAGCACTCAAGTTAATCCGCAACTGCTCTGAGATCTTTCGGGCAATATCCTCCTGCAGCGAGAGGATGTACGTTTGTTTTCGATCATAGCGCTCGCCCCACAGCTGCTTGTTGGCCCGAACGTCCGTCAATTCAACACTGACAACTAGATTCTCACCACGCTGGAGTAGCCTTCCTGTCACCACTGAGGCAACGCCTAACTCTTTTCCTGCAGTAACTGGATCGTTCTGTTTTCCTTTGTAGCGAAATGCGGAACTTCGCGGAATGACGCGCAGATTAGGCAGCTGCGCGAGGCTGTTGATTATGCTTTCACTGAGACCATCAGATAGATACTCATTATTTAAATCGTCGCTCTCAAAGGGCAAAACGGCCACTGAATCGATCGCAGCTCCGGTGAAAGAAATGGGCCCGAGGTAACGGTAAGATCCTACCAGTACAGCTGCTAAAACGATTAAGGTGAGACCAAATGTGATCCATCTGTGTCGGCGAATCTGATTCAATAAATAAGCTGTCGGCGACGTGAGTTGCGCGCTGTCGTCTTTCGTTGCGAGCCGTCGTCTAAGCGCAGTTTTGTCTGATACGTAATCGACATCCGGCCTTGATCCGAGATCTTCGCACAGTTGATCCAGCTCAATTGCGACCTCTTTGATCGATTGATATCTCTTCTCGGGATCCTTGGCGAGGCACCGCCGCACGATCCGATCCAAGTCGGACGGCGCGGAAGGATTGGCGTCATTAATGTGCGGAGCAGACTCGTGGACGGTCGAGTCGGATAAGGAAGCTAGGTCCCGAGTTTCTCCGCAGCGGAATTGTTGCGGCTATTAATGCGGCTAAATTAGCACAATCACACATCGGGTGATTAGCACTTTCATTCACAGATTCCGCTCTAACTAATAGACAGACAATTTCAAGTCACGACTTGGCGAAGGAGGATTCTGTGATGAAGTCACGCAATGGTTTTCGAAAAACGCTGATGTTTAGTTTTCTGACTGGAGCATTAAGCCTGACGTACGTGATTTCGACTGCAGCCGGAACCGCTAAGGCGGAGAACCCGGACAGCACTGTACCGTTGAAAGCGCAGGACGCCGGCACCTGGGGAGTCGGCAGCCATGAATGTGGGACATCGTTACCGGTTGTTGTCGAGACTACAGGCACTGCTACTCACTTGGGCCATTACACCTATGCGTCTCAGGAATGTGCTGATCTCGCTGCAATGACTTACCAGGGCGAATTCACTATCAGAGCAGCAGACGGTGCGACGTTGTTCGGGACTTATGAAGGAACGTTTGATTTCGACGAAGACGGTAACATCGTGTATCACCAAACGAACACCATCAGTGGCGGTACTGGACGCCTCACCGACGCTTCAGGGTTGTTCACGGTTAGTGGGATCGCCGATACGAGCTCGTTTGCAGATGAGCAAGTGCTGTTGGGTTTCATCAGCCTGCACTAATCAAGCAAAGCTGAAAACAAAGACCTGTGTCAGCGATCTCTGTGCAAAATTCAGACCCTTAGCGAACCACGGAAACCCCTGGCGGCATAGTAAGATTCTGCACCGTTGTGATAAACGAAGACATGCCCGTAGCGGTAATCACAAAAGATAGCGCCGCCTCGTTTTCTAATAT
>DASXQM010000152.1:0-23823 GCA_036507195.1 Pyrinomonadaceae bacterium
ACCTGTCACCGCTTTGGCCTTCGGCGGCTTGACGCCGTAGTCTCCCTCAGTTTCGATCGAAACACAGGTGCGACAGGTCGCACAGGACCAAAGCGGTGACAGGTCACCGCACTCCAAAGGTTTGAGAGGACGCTTTTAAAGTATTTTCTTTGGAACGGCGGCGAAGTTTTTGACTGGAATTGATTTACCGTCTGCTCAGGGTTTCGGGCAGCAAAATCCTCCGGGCGGCGTTACGAGTGAGCATGCTATAGTGGCACTCGTCGAATTAATCACACTTTATTCGTGTACTGCTTGTTGCCAGCCTGTTGCCAAATAGGCGGTCAGTCTTTTTCATCACTGCTATGCCGGATCAAAGATTTGCACATCTTCACCTGCACACCGATTACAGCCTGCTGGATGGAGCAATTCAGATCAAGCCTCTTGCCAAACGCACTGAAGAACTTGGCATGACGGCGTGTGCCATGACCGATCATGGCAATATGTTTGGCGCAATCACTTTCTACAACACTATGAAGAGTCGCGGAATCAAGCCGATAATCGGTTGTGAGACCTACATTACGAAAGGTAGCAGGAAGGATCGAGCGGCGTCAGCTCCCGGAGAGAAGGCAAACTTTCATCTGATCCTTCTCGCCAAGGATCTGGACGGCTATCGCAACCTCGTTCGTTTGACCTCGAAGGCTTATACCGAGGGCTTTTATTACAAGCCCCGAATCGACAAGGAGCTGCTTGCGGAACACTCAAAAGGGCTCGTCGCACTCTCATCATGTTTGTCCGGCGTCCCTTCGGCGGCGTTGGTCCGGGAAGATTACGACGGCGCTGCGTCTGCCACGCTTGAGTTCGAGGAGATCATGGGGAAGGGAAATTATTTCCTCGAAATTCAAGATCATGGACTAGACGGCCAACAGAAAATCCGAAAACCGCTGGTAGAGCTTTCGAAGAAAACCGGCGTGCCTCTCGTTGCTACAAACGATGCCCATTATCTTATGCCTGAGGATGCCCGCGCCCACGATGTGCTGCTCTGCATTGGCTCAGGAAAAACGGTTAACGACTCCAACCGGCTTCGTTACGCCAGCCCTAACTTCTATGTACGCTCTCCGGAAGAGATGTGGCGGATATTCGGTGACGAATTACCGGAAGCGCTCACGCGCACCGTCGAAATCGCAGAGCGATGCGACCTGAAGCTCCCGGAGAACGTCAACCATCTTCCGAACTATCCCATACCAGAGGGAGAGTCGGCCTCGCCAGATGACTATTTTGAGAAAGTAGTCAGGGAAGGCTTTGAGCGCCGCCGCCAACGAGTCTGGGAGCGGCAGCAGTCTCGAGGTGAATTGAAGCACCCTACCTCTGATTATCAGACGCGCCTCGCCAGCGAGATTGCGATGATAAAGCAGATGGGCTTCGCCGGGTACTTTTTGATCGTCTGGGATTTTGTCCGTTACGCTAAAGAACACGCCATACCAGTCGGACCCGGCCGCGGCTCTTCAGCCGGTTCTCTGGTTGCCTATTGCCTCGAAATAACTGATGTAGATCCTTTACAGTATGACCTCATCTTCGAGCGATTCCTTAACCCCGGCCGGATCTCTCTTCCAGACATCGACATCGATTTCTGTGTCAGGGGTCGCGGCGATGTGATCAATCACGTCGCCAACCTCTATGGCCGCGACTCCGTTTGCCAGATCATCACCTTCGGCACGCTTGCCTCCCGGGCGGCGATCAAAGACGTGGGCCGCGCTCTGGAGATGCCCTACGCAGAAGTCGAACGAATCGCGAAAATGATCCCGCCGCCTGTCCGCGGCCGAAATGTGAGCCTGACGCAGGCACTGGAACAGGTCCCGGAATTGAGGAAGGAGATTGAAACCAACCCCCACGTTAAAGAACTGATGGAGATTGCCCAACGCCTGGAAGGCTGTGCGCGACACTCGTCTGTGCATGCGGCCGGCGTCGTAATTTCACCCGTTCCGCTGCAGGAGCTGATCCCAATCGCCGTCTCTGGCAAGGAAGAACTCACCACGCAATATGTCATGTCTGATCTTGAAAAGACCGGCATGCTTAAGATGGACTTTTTAGCGCTTACCGCTTTAACCGTTATAAATGATTGCTTAATCGGCATTAAGCAATTGCTTGGTGCTGAGATTAACTGGGCTGATATAGCGCTTAACGACGAAAAGACCATGGCGGTTTTTGGGGAAGGGCGCACGGATGCTGTTTTTCAGTTCGAATCTTCGGGGATGCAGGAGATCTGCAGGAAGCTAAAGCCTAAGGACGTCGAAGACTTGTCCGCTTTAAATGCTCTTTACAGACCCGGACCGTTGGATGGCGGGATGGTGGAGGAGTTCATTCAGCGTCACCGCGGCCAGAAGACTGTCCGTTATCTGGTTCCGGAAATGAAGGAGATTCTGAGCAACACTTTTGGAGTCCTCGTTTACCAGGAGCAGATTATGCAGTTGGCCCAAAAACTCGCCGGCTACACGCTCAGTGAGGCAGACCTGATGCGCCGCGCCATGGGTAAGAAGAAGCGCGAAGAGATGGCGGTGCATCAGGAAAAGTTCGTGAACGGTGCGGTGGAGCGGGGCATCAAGAAGGAGAAGGCGGAAAAGATCTTCTCGCTAATGGACAAGTTCTCTGATTACGGATTTCCTCGAAGTCACGCCGTCGCCTACGCCTATCTGGCATTTCAAACTGCCTACCTCAAGGCCCATTTTCCGGAACACTTCTATGCCGCGGTTCTTTCAAGCGAGGCTCAGGACGCCTCCAAGGTGTTTAAGTATTCAAAGGAACTTCGTACTCAGGGGATAAAACTGCTCCCGCCGGATGTGAATGAAAGCTTTTCCGGTTTTACGCCGCTCGCTGGAGCCATCAGATACGGACTGGCAGCAATCAAGGGCCTTGGCCAGTCAACCGTAAACGCAGTGATTGACGCCCGCAAGACGGGGCCTTTCAAATCATTCTTCGAGTTTACTGAACGGTTAGGGGACAGCAAACTGAACAAGCGCGTGCTCGAAGGGTTGGTTGGCGCTGGAGCGTTCGACTCGCTGCAATCAGATTCGCGCGAACTGCATGAATGGCGAGGAGCGCTTCATAATTCAATCGATGCGGCGCTGGCCAGGGCCCAGCGTGCGAAGCGTGAACGAATGCAGGGTCAAAACGGACTCTTTGGTTCCATGGCTGAAGATACCGGTTTTGTGGAACGACCATTAGCCAACGGCGTCGTCTGGACCCGTTCCCAACTTCTGCTGGCGGAGAAAGCCGCCCTGGGTTTTTACGTCACCGCTCATCCACTGGGAAGCTATGCCGATCTTTTGCAGGCAGCGAAAGCCGTGAAGTCTCTTGACCTTTCCGGCCTTTCCACCGGCACTCGCATCCATATCGGCGGCATCATTAACGATCTCCAGCCTAAAACAACCAAGAAGGGCGACCGGTTTGCTCTCCTGCGTTTGGAAGACGAAGCTGGTGGTACGAAGTGTGTTCTCTGGCCGGAAACTTACCGGAAGTATTCCGCCTTAATAAAAAATGAACTACCGGTATTGGTGAGCGGCAGACTTGAACTCAGCGAAGACAATCCACCGTCAATTATCGTCGATCAGGTGCAGAGTTTCGATGAAATGTTGAAGGCCAAAGAGATGGTAGTCTTGCGGGTACCGCAGGCGCCGGACCCGGCCCAATTGTTTGATAGCATCCTCCACGTGATTAACACGCATGCCGGCAACTGCGAGGTGATGTTGGAGACGTCCGTCGCTAACGATCTGCTTGTCAGGGTGAAGGTCAGTTCCACCCTGCGCGTAGACCGTAGTGAAAAATTTGAGACCGCCGTGCGGAAAATGGGTTGTGTGCTGAAGGTGGAACGGATGGCACTTTCCAAGGGGGTCTGATAATACTTGTAGTAGCGAACTAGCGAACTATGGCTAAGAAGGACACAAAAACTAAGGCCGTCGACAGTGCCGGGCCGGCTGAACCCAGCTCGGAATCGAGTTCGCTGACTGCAATTGAACGGGTGCAGCTGGCCCGCCATGCTGACCGTCCTCACACGCTGGATTTTATCGAGCGGCTATTTGATGAGTTCGTTGAGCTTCACGGCGACCGAAGGTTCGCTAACGATCCGGCAATCGTTTGCGGTTCCGCGCGGTTTCATGGGTTGCCGATCGTGGTCGTCGGCCATCAGAAAGGCCGCGATACCAAGCAGCGGAAATATCGCAACTTTGGCATGCCCAAACCCGAAGGGTATCGCAAGGCCCTTCGAGTGATGAAGCTCGCCGAAAAATTCGGACGGCCAATCTTTTCATTGATTGATACGCCCGGCGCCTATCCCGGCATCGACGCCGAAGAGCGCGGCCAGGCCGAAGCAATCGCCTACAATTTGCGCGAGATGACGAAGCTGAAGGTGCCGGTGATCGTCACTGTAATCGGCGAGGGGGGGTCTGGCGGAGCGCTGGCGATCGGCGTAGGCGACCAGGTGATGATGTTGGAGAACGCGATCTATTCTGTAATTTCGCCTGAGGGCTGTGCGGCAATTCTTTGGAAGGACGCGAAACTCGCTGATCAGGCGGCAACTGGTTTGCGCCTGACCGCACAAGATCTTTACGCAGAGAAGATCGTGGATCAAATTATTAGTGAACCTGCCGGCGGCGCTCACACAGACTACGATCAAGCCGCTCGCTTTCTCGACGCGGCTCTGGCTGAACGACTCGCCGAGGCCGTTAGTTGCAGTCAGGATGAAAGGCTAGCCAGACGTTATAACAAACTTCGAGAGTTTGGCCGCTGGGGCACGGCTTAGGCGAGTATTGTTGCTCCTCGTTGTGTTCGATCCTCACATTTCGTTGTCCGGGGAATGCAGTTGCTGGTTCATTGAACTCTTAGGTCCGAAGGACTGGAAGTCAATAGCCCCGTCGGTGAGCGCGGGGAACTTCTTCTCGGTAGCCCGGAGGCCCGAAGGGCCGGCACAAATCGTGGCGCAACTTCGGCGCTCAGGTAACTAATGTCGCATTTACCCCGCCCTCACGGACGGGGCTACTAACTGCCGGTCCTTCGGACCTAAGCATGCTGGCGATTGAAACTGCAACCCAGTACCTCAAATACGCTCCGGCATCGCTTTTCGCGGACTAACAGTAGTCAGAGATCAAATGGGCGTCGCTATCTCTTCAATCGGGTTGGCAACTGCGCAAGGCAGCACGGCCATGATTGCAGACGGCGTTGCGTTGCGAGCGCCTGAGCAGTGGCCCTGGCCTGTAAATGGTTGGTCCATCTCTCAGAGGTGCCGCCCGGCAATCGGAGTACGCTCCAGTCTGAACGGCGTCGAGCGCTGGCAAGCGCTCGTTCAGTTGGCACTAAAAGACTGCTTTGGCGATCACGCTCCTGCACCAAATACCCCGATTTTCATCGGCTCATGCAATGGCAGCGCTGGAGACTTTAACGCCGAGAGTTGGCGTGAAGCCTTCGACTCGACTGCCTTGCTTGAAGGCACTGCCTGGGCCGGCCAGCGCTTGCCCGTCTTCAGTTCATCATGTAACTCCGGACTCCATGCGCTTTATGCCGCCCGGCAAGTCCTGGTCTCAGGCCAGGCCGATGACGTTGTGGTCCTGGCGGCCGATATTCTTTCACGCTCCAATCAGGACAATTTCGAAGTGCTGCGTGTGCTCACAGATTCGCCAATGCTTCCGTGGCAGCCAACCAACACCGGCTTCATTCTTGGTGAGGCTGCGGTAGCTCTTAGGCTTGTTCGTGACACGGATGGTATAGCTCGCGCGCGCCTGACTGGACCGGTGCTTGCCAATGAACTCATCCGAGACGATGGTTTGCCGCGCGTACTCAAGCGTTTGTCGACGGTCAATCCGCAGCTTCTGCTGGGGCAGGGAACAGGTCCGATTGCTAACGATGAATCAGAGTTGGCGGCATTTCAACCCTTTGTTCCCAGTGATGTTCCGCTGGCGACATCATTGGTACACTTCGGTCACACTCTGGGAGCTTCGGGGTTGCTTGCGATAGCCCTTGCCGCCTTGATTCAGCAAACCCCGAAGGCGGCCCGGGCTCTGGTTATGCCAACTGCTTACGCGAGCGATGGCCGACCTCTAACCATGCCAGCCACCGCGGAAAAAAGCTTAATTGGTAACGCGAAGGGAATTGACAACATTCTGGTTAGTTGTCGTGCGCTGAATGGATCGTGCGCCGCTGCTGTCGTTGGCAACACGGAGAAGGATTGTGTGCAGCAGGACCGGGAACAGGATCGGCGGCCGTTAGAAGACTGGCGTGCTCCGGCTCCTACTGCTCCTTTGATGAACGTTTTGCTGCGTCGGCTTGCAGACGAGGCGCCGCGACATCGCCCTGTCGCTCCGCCTGACGTTCTCCTGGTTCGCCTGGAGAAGCCGTTGACGCCGCCGTCTGAGGCCAGAATCGGAAACAGGCTTCTTCCCAGTGCTGTGCTCGAGCTGACGCCGGGCTTCGTGTCCCAACTAATAGCGCGCTGCTGGGGATTTGCCGGACCCGCGCTCTGCCTGGTCGGGAATTCCTCCTGGGATTTTTGCGCAGCACTCGACGATCCTGGTCTGGTCGTTACGCAAATAGATCTGCGCGGAACTGGAGACAAACGTGAAATCGTCTGGAACAACTGAATCTGATGCGATCCCTGAATTGAATGGCGCTCGGCTGATGGACGGACTGCGCGTGCTCGTCACCGGAGGCTCCGGTGGAATCGGCCAGGGGATTTGCGAGGTCGCTGCTCGGGAAGGCGCGAGGGTAGCGTTTACCTGGTGTGGAAACGAGGCCGGAGCAGACACGACTCAAAGCCGGTTGCGCAAATACGGTAGCGAGTGCCTGGCAATTCAGGCTGACTTGCGCGAGCGCGATGCGGCGGCGCGGATTATCGCAGCTACCGATGCTGCGTGGGGCGGCCTTGACACGCTCGTCAATAATGCTGCCGTCAGCGAGGCGGTACCGTTTATCCTGCTCGATGACGACGACTTCGCTGACCTGATGGAGCTTAATCTGTTTGGCGCGTTTCGGATGTGCCGGGCCGCTGTTCGGGGAATGATTCGTCAGAAACATGGGCGTATTGTAAATATCAGTTCCATCACCGGCTCGCGCTCAATTGCCGGCCCGGTCCACTATGCTGCCAGCAAAGGTGCGCTCGAGGGTCTCACGCGGAGTTTGGCGCACGAAGTTGGCCCGTATGGCGTGTTGGTCAACGCGATTGCGGCCGGTATTTTCGAAGGCGGGCTTCGTTCGACCATACCCGAGCATCATCAGAAACGTTACCTGGATGCCTGTGCGCTCTCTCGCTTCGGCCAGCCGTCAGAGTGTGGAGAACTGGTCGCGTGGCTGGGATCGAACCGCAACACCTACGTAAATGGCACGGTGCTTTTCCTCGATGGCGGCACGCTGGCGTAAACGTTTGCTAGGGCAACCCGCTAGGCATCAGGTCGGTACGCTTTCAGCGTTATTCGTTGGGTTTTTTTTGTTTCAATATTCCAGCAAATGAAATAAACTCCTACCTTCAAGCAATATTTTATTTAAGTATCTTTTTGGACGCGTCTTTTTCCTCGCTTTCCGGTTTCACAGACTTTCTCACGAGCTTCTCAAACCCGACGACGAAGCTTTTCAAAAGGAGCGTAAACGTGATTCCACTCAGCTCTCTCTTCGAGGCGCCTGCCGTAAAACAAGATCGGGACGCAGCTTTCTTCTCCTACACTCGTTCGATTTGCCCGACCTGCAAAAAGCTCATTGACGCCCACATTGTGTTGCGCGAAGACCGCGTGTGGATGCAGAAGAAGTGTCCCCAGCACGGCTACTTTGAAGTCGAGATTTCCAGCGACGCCGAGTACTACGTCAAATCCCTCTCATACACAAAACCGGGAACAATGCCCTATCGCTTCGCTACCAAGGTCGAGCATGGCTGCCCGCTGGATTGCGGTTTGTGCGAGGACCATTTGCAGCATACGTGTTCGCCAATACTCGAGATTAACGACGTCTGCGATCTCACCTGTCCCGTTTGCATTGTGCGCAACCAGCAGCGCTACTCGATGTCTTTGGACGACTTCAAGAAATCGGTTGATTTTCTTGTCGCGGCCGAAGGCGAACTTCCCATCATGTTGCTCTCAGGAGGTGAGCCCACGCTGCATCCGCAGTTCTTTGAGTTTTGCGACTACGTGCTGCGGGGGCCTCACGCCGGCAAGATAAAGCGGCTGCTCATTTCGACTCACGGACGCCGCATAGCCAACAATCCAAAATTTGCCGAGCAATTCAAGGCCGGGGGCATGTACGCTTCGCTGCAGTTTGACACGCTGCGCGCCGGAGTCTATCCCAGGACGCGCGGGGTCGAATTGATCGATATGAAGATGAGATGTATTGAGGTCATCAAGGAACTGGACATACCAACTGTCCTCGTGCCGACTGTCTCAAAGGGTGACAATAGCGACGAACTTGGCGCGTTGGTTGAATATGGTCTGGAACTCGAACAGTGTTCGAGCATTGTGATTCAGCCGATGGCCCACACCGGTGATGGTGGTGACGGTTACCATGGCAACCCCGCCGGCCACCGGCTCACGATGCCCGAGGTCCATCAGTTGATAGAGGAGCAGACGGGCTGGTTCAAGCGAGACTACTTCCATCCGGTGCCGTGTTCGCATCCGAGTTGCTACACCGCCACCTATCTGTTTCGCATGAACGATGGCAAGTATGTGCCGCTGCCCGAATTTGTTAACGTGCGGCAATACCTCGACGCGATGGCGAATCGGGCCGTGATCCGCTCCGACGATCAACTGGAGAAGATGATTCTGGATTCGATCACCAGTCTCTGGTCGGCAACGAAAGTGGGCGAAGATTCGGAAGTAATTCTTGCTTCACTGAAAACATTCCTCAAAGATACTTTTAACTCGCGCAATCCACTTTCAGCATCGGACATCGAGCGTCGTACAGAGGCTCGCAGCAAGGCGCTCTTCATCCATAACTTCATGGATCCCTGGGATCTCGATGTGGCGCGTCTCAAGAAATGCTGCACTCACTACGTGATGCCCGATGGCCGTCTCATGCCGGGTTGTTCCTACAACAATCTCTACCGGCATAAAGACGACCGCTTTTTCCCGGATGCTGAACCAGTTTCACCCCTGCCGGTTAAGGTGGATGCCGGGCCGGCTTTAGTTCAAATTATGGGGAGGGGAAGCGCATAGCTAACGGAGAGGCCGCGGCGGACATCGTAAAGGAGCTGAGGGAACTGATTGTGAGAGCTGCGCCTGATCCCGAACAGGCGGAGCAAGTCAGGAATTGCGGCGAGGATGAATTGCTTGACGCGATCATTCCGTTCTCATCCGTAATTTTGCTGGGCGTGGTGGTGGCCGTCGAAGATCGCTACGCGATTCGCATCACCCGCGATTCACTAACAAATACGTGCAGCGGTGGAACGACGCTTCGTAAGCTGGCGCTGATGATTGAAACGCTTCAAAACGATGCGGAAGCGGCAAGCAGTTCAGAGTTCAACCTTTAGGTTGCGTGTTACGGAAGAGAAGCGTTGACATTATGGAGTGCGCTGACCTGTCAGCGCTTTGGCCCGGCGCTGCTTGGCGCGCCTTCTCTTACCATACAGTCAACGCCCGACGGCTGCGACAGGTCGCAGAAGACCAAAGCGCTGACAGGTCAGCGCACTCCAAAAAGACGCAAGCTAAAGCTTTAACTCTGAACTACGGGCTTGGTTGCGTGTCAGGGAAGCGGCAAGCAGTTCAGAGTTCAACCTTTAGGTTGCGTGGTCCTCATCATGAAGATCGACATCATTCATCCAGCGCATTATCGCGACGACGGCAGTTTGGTCCAGTCGAAGAAGTGGTACGACCGGCTGGGCGCCTACCTGCCGCACCTTGGCCCGGCATTGATGGCCGGGCTCACGCCGGAAAAGCATGACGTGCGTCTGGTTGACGAGTACCTGGAAGACATCGATTTTGAGAGCGACGCGGAAGTGATCGCTCTCTCGGGGCAAATCATGCAGTACGACCGTTGCCTTGATATCTCCAGGGAATTTCGTGCGCGCGGCAAGAAGGTAATTCTTGGTGGCTATCTCCCTTCGATGCTGCCCAACGAAGTTGACGGCTTGTTCGACGCTATCGTTGTTGGTGAAGGCGATGAAGCGTGGCCCCGAATTCTGGAAGACATTGAGCTGGGCCAACTCAAAAGCCGCTACCAGCCGGCAAGGCCGCCCGACCTCAACAATCTGCCGGTGCCGCGCTACGATCTCATCAAACGAGATCGCATGGTCGTGTATCCCGTGCAGGCTACTCGCGGTTGCCCCTTTACCTGCCAGTACTGTTCAATCGCCGCGGTTTATAACGGCATATATCGCAAGCGGCCTGTAGATCAAATTGTCCGGGACGTCGAGGCGACTGGCAGCCGAAACATAAATTTCTGCGACGACAATCTTTGCGAGGATGTGAAGTTCTCGGACAGACTTTTCACTGCCCTTAAGGGTGCGCCGATACGCTGGGGAACCCAGACCACCATCAACGTGGCCCGCCATCCCGAGCTGCTCAAAAAAGCACATGAGTCAGGTTGTGTTCTGATGGCGCTGGGCGTGGAAACCTTCTCCGCCAAAAACCTGCAAGAGGTCAACAAGACTTTTCATGCGGTCGACAAATACGCGGAAAGCTTCCGTCGCATCATGGATGCCGGCATTAGCCCGCATGCGTTAATAATCTTTGGACTGCCGGACGATAATACCGACACCTTCAGATACACCGTCGACTATCTCAAGAATCTCAAAGTGCCGGTTACCCAGTTTTTTATTTTGACTCCGTATCCCGGCTCTCCCACGGGCGACAAGATCTGGCGTTCCGAAAGAGTCTTCGACAAGAAGCTCAGCCATCTGCGCGAACCTTACGTTGTTTTCGAACCCGAGCAGTTAACGCCAGCGCAGCTTCACGACGGCTGGTGGAACGCCGTCGAAGAGTTTTACTCTCTTAGTTCCATCTTTCAACGTATCGTCCTGCGACGCAAGCCGCTCAACCTTTGGGTCAACCTGGCTACTAATCTTTACTATTGGTCGAAGGTGAAGCGTGGCATCCACACGGTTTACTTTGGCAAGAACTAACGATGGCATATCTCGTTGCAGCCGCGGAACGACGCGATCTCGGGGCAATACAAAAGTCATCACCCGAGACCTGGCGGCGCGTCCGTCGTTACAATCTACCTATCCAACTTGCGCTGGCCGCGGCTGAAGAAGTGATAGCAGCAGCCCGCGACCCCAGCACAACTGCGGTTATCTCGCTGGCGCCTTGCCAACCGGGCTCCGCCGATCTTTATCGCTGGGGAGACGTCGTAACCGCAGGAATGGCCAGCGGCACGCTGGGGGATTTGCGCATGAATCCGACCCAGACGCTGCATGCTGTGGACAACCTGGCGATGTCTGCTTTCGCAATCGCTTACGGAAATCAGGCGGAGTGTCTTGGCCTTGGGGGCGCAGCGGGCCAGGCCTGGTGTGGACTCGAAGCCGTCGTGGAAAAACTCGATCTTGCCGAAACCGGTAACAGGATGAGGGCCGAAGAAACTCTTCTCATGGCTGGAGACCAGGATACGACCGGCGAATCGGCAACCGGGATCGGCATAGCATTGTTGTTTTCGAAACACGCCGTACCTTGTAGGGCGTGGGCTCGTACCGTACGACTGATTAGAATTGAGCGACTAACCCAACCTTATCCTGCAAACGTCCGGCCGCATGCCGCAGCCGGGCTTTGTGAATTCATAGCGGCAATCAGGAAACAGAAGCTGGGACTGCTTTCATACTCTGTGCCGGTTGAGCAGACCGATGGTGTTTCTTCGGTGAACATCATCATGGAGATCTCGTCATGAGCGGCGCTATTGGCGACAGGGGCGAAGACATGGATGGCCGGCGGGTTGTTATTACCGGAACGGGCGCACTCTCGGCGCTAGGTCGAACTACGCAGGATTTGTGGAACGGGCTCATCGCCAATCGGCCGGGGATACGCACCGTCGAGCGGCTCGTGGCCTCAGGAATCAGCGTGACAACTGGTGGCGAGGTTGATGCTGTGCCCCACGATCAGATCGACCGCGACCACCAAATCGCCAATCATGCAATCGACGATGCGCTCGCGGCTGCAAAATGTAATGCCGGCAATTGCGGCTTTATCTGGTCAACAGGCCTGGATACGTTCCAGGCCAATTCCCATGGCTTTGTTCACCGCTCGGCCGGTCGCTGTTTCTCAGCTCTTGCTGCTCGCTTCCTCGAGCCCAAACGCATGATTGCAGCCGCCTGCGCATCGGGAACGCAAGCTGTCGGTGAGGCGTTTCGTTTGATCAAGAGCGGGCGCATCGATGCGTGCGTCGCTGGTGGATCGAGCGTAATGCTTACGCCTTTTTATCTAATCGGCTTCGCCGGGTTGCAGGCGGTCGCCCCCGATCATGGCGCCAATGGCGATCATCCGTCACGAGTTTGCTGCCCCTTCGATCGCCGCCGCAAAGGTTTTGCGCTGGCAGACGGCGCCGGCGCGCTGGTACTGGAAACAGTGGACGGCGCTCGCGAACGTGGCGCAACACCCCTTGCTGAACTCGTTGGCTTTGGAATGAGCCAGGATGCCTTCGATCTCAACCGTCCTTGCGAAGATGGATCCGGAGCGGAGCTTTGTATGCGCCGCGCTCTCAACGATGCCGGACTCGCCCCACAGGAAATCGACGCAGTTAACGCGCACGCAACCGCAACATATCTCGGTGACCTTGCTGAAGCGGCTGCACTGCGCCGCCTTTTCGGCCATGATTGGAAACGCGTTCCGGTATCGGGAGTGAAAGGCGCGATTGGTCACGCGATGGCCGCGGCCGGAGCGCTGGAGGCGATAGTCGCCGCACTTACCTGCAAAACCGGAATTGTGCCGCCTACAGTCAATCTTAACGAACCTGACGAAGGCTGCGAGTTGGACCATGTGATTGGGGAGCCGCGCCATGCAAACGCGCGGAGAGTACTCTCGGTGTCGTTTGGTATGGGTGGACAGAATGCGGCACTAATCCTTGAACGGGTGAGTGCATGACGGCCTTTCCCGAATGGGGACAGGAGGGGCGCGTTGCCGTCATAACCGGCGCCACGGGTTATCTGGGTCGCGCGCTGGCCCAAGGGTTTGCCGATGCCGGGGCGACTCTTCTCTTGACCGGGCGCAGCGAGGAAGCGCTTAACAAGCTCGTCGAAGAATTAGGGCCGGCCGGAGATCGCGTCCACACTTTTGCAGCCGATCTTACTGACAGTGCTGCCGGCGAACGCATTGTGGGTCAGGCGCTGGTTCAGAGCGGCAGTATTGATACTCTCATAGTTAATGCCGGGACACTTGCGGATGGATTATTTGCAGGGCTCACTGATTATGAACTGTCGCAAGTTTATGAAGTCAATCTCTGGGGTGCACTGCGTACCTTGCGAGCAGCCCTGCGGCCCATGATCCTGAATCGTGGCGGCAGCATTGTGATCGTTTCGTCAACGGCAGCTCAGCGGCCCGGTGTTGGTCAGGCCGCTTACGCGTCCTCGAAAGCGGCGCTCGAATCAATTGTCAGGGTCACGGCGCGAGAGACGGCGGCGCGCGGTATTCGCGTTAACGCTGTTGCTCCCGGACTACTAACAGGCGGAATGGCCACGCGTATTCTCGATGAAGAATTCGATCGGGCCCGGGCGGCGATTCCGATGCGCAGAGCCGGGGAAGCTGAAGAAGTGGTGCCGGCAGTGTTATTTCTGGCTTCGCCGATGAGTTCTTACGTTACCGGACAGGTCTGGTCCGTAGATGGAGGTTTTACAGCGTGAGCTCGAACAAAGTTCAGCCGGGCGCCGTTCAGCGTGAAAGTTTTAAGCAGGATACTTTTGAGCAAGTGGCCGCCTTGACCAGAACGACGCTGGCGCTGCAAGAGTCTGAACCGATCGAACCCAAACAGCTTTTCTTCTACGACCTCGGCTTTACGTCGATGGATCTTCTGGATCTGCTTTTTCGCATCGAGCAACACTTCCGGATCAGTATTCCTGAAGGAACGATCTATCACCTCGCGCGCGGTGAAATGCCGGAGAGCGAGTTTGCGACCGACGGAGTGCTGAGCGAGCCGGGCCGCCAACGTTTGATGGCCATGCTTTATGACACGCCGCCTGAGATTTTTCCCGCGCGCATTCATGCTACTACGCTGCCGCGCTATTGCACGGTCGAGGCGTTTGTTCGTCTGGTCGATCATAAGTTGACTGAACGCTTGCGATGTTCGAGTTGATCCAATCCATCTCTATTGACGCCGCCGCCGGTGTGTCCAGTGGTGAGGCAATTGTGCCCGCCGACCATCCACTTTTTGCGGACCACTTTCCCGGCACGCCGCTGCTGCCAGGTTCGCTGCTGATTGAACTGGCAGCACAGATCGCCGGCCCACTGGCGGAACAGGTTTCGAAACTACGTTTGGATCTTGACCGGTGGTCACTCCTGGGCATGATTCGCAATGCCAGGTTTCTACGCCCGGTGCTGCTGCCGGCGACGCTTGTCTTTAATGCGCAAGTGGGTCGCTTCGAGTCATCTAGTATTGCCCTGGCTGTCGACGCGTATGAGGGTGAACAGGTTGTAATGCGTGCCGAGCTGGTGATGATGATGTTTGAGGCGGCGCCGGAGTGGGATGCAGCGATCCGGGCCCGTTACGAACGCGTTGACTCATGGAAGCGACCCGCATGACTCCCTTATGCAGAAAAGCGTCTCAACCAGGAGCCGAACAACTCTTTGCCGGGACCGCGGGCGTCTCGCCCGCTGAAGCGCAAAGCGCGCATAGGAACGGCCAGACGCCGCACATCTAACCGTTGATGACTGTGGTCAATGTATTCTTAGCCCCGCGTACAGTGTGCGCGCTTCGCGCTTCAGCGGGCGAGACGCCCGCGGTCCCAGTGGACGCGCGGCACATTCATCGGACGGCCTTTCTAGCGCAAAGCTTATGACAGCGACACGAAACCGCCGGCAGATTGCAACGCGGTTGTCAGCGACCGATGCTTTCTTCGTCGCTTACCAGCAACATTCCGGCATACTAATGCAGCTTGGCGGCGAGATCGAACTGGAAGGCGAGCTGCGCCGCGAGGATCTCGAACAAATGATCTCTTACGTGGTAGCTCGCTGGCCACGACTAGCTCAATCCCTTCAGAAGAGTTTGGTCGGCTTGAAGTGGAAGGGAAACTGTCTGACCGGAAACATGTTGCTTATCGGAAAGAGCACCGACGCATTAAGCGAGTGGCGTAACAAGCCCATCGATCCTTTTCATGAACCACCGTTTCAAGTGATGTGGATACCACCACCGCAGGCGGCTTCGGCGTTCCCCGTTCCAAACGGCGGCAGCAGTACGGTGGCTTTTCGGGCCCATCATGCCGTAATGGATGGGGAATCGTTTGTTGCAGTCACTGCCGAGGCGACTCACTTTCTTGCGCAGGCGCGAATAGGCAAGCAGCTTTCGCCGGCCGAGCCGGCTCAGCCTGCCACACTCAATGATCTAATCTCACTGAGACAACTAATACGCCGTGGCAGAATCTCCGGCATGTGGCGTTACACTCGCTGGCTTGCCGCCGAAGCACGTGCGGAACGCAGCGCCCGGCTGGCGATGAATGCATGTGCAACAGGAAATACCCACACTTGCGAACGCAGGCTTGATCACGACGCTTTCATTCGACTGAAGCAGCGAGCTGCGGCTCTGCATGTCGCCCCGACCTGGTTGTCTGCCGCGGCTTGGATGCGCGCGATTCACCAATGGAATATTTCACGAGGTGAGACAGCCAATCCGCAGGTATCTCTGGAGTTTCCCGTAAGTTTGCGGCGCGGCCGCAACAACGATCGCAACCAGGGTCATGATCTTCTGGGCAACTTCATTTCGCCGCTAGTGCTTTTTGGCGATGCGACGCAGCCTTTAGAGCAGCTGGCACGCGAACTCCGAAAACAGCTAATGCAGGGAATACGCAGTCAGTCACATCTGGGGACTCCCTTATTAACCGCGCCCGGAAAATTTCTGCCGTGGGCCTTGTTCCGGCGAGTAGCTGTCAATCCGAGGACAACCGGCTTCGCCACGAGTCACTTCACCTGGTTTGAACAGTCTGACGCTCACGCCGACATTGCTCGCTTATCTGCAGGCGCTTTCCGCCTCACTGGCCAGCGGATTTACACGCCGGTTTGTTTGCACATGGGCGCGGCTGCGGCGGTGCTCGCATCGCCCGACTACGCTCAGGTATTCCTCACTTATCGCGCCACCGCTCTTGCCAATGAAGGAGCCGAAAGGTTGCTCGACCTTATGATGGCGGAACTCGCGGGCAACGGTGAGCCACAGCTGGGGAAGGCCGCCGCCTGCGTGGGGTGTAGCGAATGAAATGATGACCGGATCGAACGATATTCCCGTGGTTATCATTGGCGCCGGCCCCGCCGGACTCGCGGCTGCGAAATGCCTGCAAAAGCGAAGAATCAGTTGTGTCGTACTCGAGGCCGGACCGAAACCGGCGGCGGCGCTGCGCCGCGTGGATCCTGAGATGAGATTGCTATCACCGACGGCGCTCTCCTTACTCCCTGACATGAAGAGGAGAGTCGACGAGCCGAGCTATCTCCCCTTCAATGACCTGGTCAAAGAGCTGGAGCTTTATACGAAACAACACCACCTTGAAGTCGTTTCCGGAGCCACAGTTGTTTCCGTTGTGCGAAGCGGAGATGGCTTTAAGGTTTCGTATCAAACAAACGACGGCGCCAGGCATTCGATCGCTGCCACTCATGTCATTAACGCCACCGGCATCATCAGTCACCCGCAATTGCCGGAGTCGTTTCGTCCCGACGAAGTCTCTTTTCGTTGGCTTCACAGTTTGGATACGCGCTCGAGCGATATTGCGAATTCTCGCAATCTGCTGGTGATAGGGGCCGGGGCGTCGGCTGCCGAAGTGCTCGAGCGTTGGCTGGAAATAAGAAAGCCGGGAGACAAAGCCTGGCTTTCCGTGCGTTCGAGCCTGCGCTGTGTTCCACATTGGATATTCGGACTCGACCTTCATTACCTGGGATGGCTGCCGGAACAACTGCCGGCGTGCCTGCTTGGCTGGCGTTCGGGACGATTGCAGGAACCAATGGCGGGATTGACTGTTTGCCGCGCGATCTGGAAAGGGCTCATCGCGCGTTTGCCAGGCGTGTCGAAATTCCAGGGCGACAGCGTCCTGTTAACGGATGGCAGAAGCTTGCAGCCTGATCTGGTCGTGTTCGCAACAGGCTTTCGCTACCAGACTCAGCACCTTGATGGTCTGTTGGAATTCGATCGGGATGGGCGGCCGCTCGTTCGCAATTGTGAGAGCACGGGCGCCGGCGGTCTCTACCTGTTGGGATATAGATTTGGCCGTACCTTCGCCTCTCCTTACCTGCGCGGAATCGCCCGCGATGCAGAGTATGTCGCCAATCGCATCGCGCAAAGCAGGGAGGAAAGGACAAACCGGGACCGCAAAAAATCGGTAGTGGGTTAGTTTCGTTGAAAGTGTGCGATGAACTTTGGGAGCCACTGATCAAAAGGAACCGCAAACTCTTTGGAGTGCGGAGACTTGTCGCCGCTCTGGTCTGAGGCGGCTTGACGCCGGTGATTGAATAGACTCAGCCGCCCCGTGGCCGCGACAGGTCGCGGCCGGCCAAAGCGCTGAAGCGGGGTCCCCAGCCGGGCAGCCCGGCTGGGGTGCTTGTCAGGTCAGCGCACTCCAAAAAGCCCGACAAGCTAAAGCTTATCGGACATCGATAATCGGAGATCATATGAAAGCAGTGCAGGTAAATGGTTTCGGCGGTACGGATCAACTTGAGATCGTGGAACTGCCGGATCCGGTACCGGACAAGCACGAGGTTGTTGTCAAGGTTGAGGCTTGCGGTTTGAACTACGCTGACGTAAAGCAGCGCGAGGGTTTGTATCCGGGTGGTCCAAAGCCGCCTTACGTCTCCGGTCTGGAGGCGTCGGGCGTGGTTGAATCGCTTGGTACGGAAGTGGGCGAGCCGGGTGGTGGTTCGCTTCCTATCGGCTCGCGCGTGGTTGTTCTCAGGCCCGGCGCCCACGCTGAACGGGTTAGGGCCGACTGGCGCGCTTGTATTCGCTTGCCGGAAACGATGCCGTTCAATGAAGCCGCTGCGTTTCCAGTGCAATATCTAACCGCCTATCACTGTCTAATCACATTGGCCCATGCGACACCGGGCGAGACAGTGTTGATTCACGCCGGGGCGGGAGGAGTAGGCACGGCGGCGATTCAGATCTCGAAGCTGCTGGGCCTGCGCGTCATAGTTACCGCTTCGACAAGCGACAAGCGAGCGAAAGTTATCGAACTGGGCGCAGACACCGCGGTCGGTTATGACCAATTTGAGGTTGCGGCGCGCGAATTCAGCGGTGGTCGTGGTCCGGACATCTGCCTTGAATCTATCGGCGGCGATGTCTTTCGTCGCAGCCTGGCAATTTTGCCGGCCCTGGGACGGCTGGTGGTTTATGGCGCCGCCGGTGGAGAGCCTCAACTGATCGACACGCTGAAGTTGTTGTTCCGTTCGCAAGGAGTCCTGGGATTTCATTTGAACGCGATTTTCGAACGGCGCGATTTGCTGGTTTCTTCATTGACGACTTTGTTGAGCTGGATCGGAGAAGGCAAACTCAAGCCTCAAATTGGGCACACTTTTCCACTGAGTGACGTTCGCAAGGCGCACGAACTGATTGCCAGTAGACAAAGCTACGGAAAGATTGTGCTGGTTCCGTGATGCAGATTAGAGTCCAACCTTTAGGTTGCATGGTTATGACCGCAGCAAGCTAAAGCTTGCCGCGATCCGGCTCGTGGCGGCTCATGAAGTCTGACATTCGATTAACGTTGGGACAGTAGTAATGACAAAATGAAAAATGAGAAATGGAAAATGAAAAATCTTCCTTCTCCTCATCGCTAACCCTCAACCCTGGACAGACAGGAATGTCTGTCCTACGGAGACACTCTCGTGCAGAAACCTTACACCCTCCGCGATTACCTTCACTTCCTCAAACTCTACCGGCGCAACCAACAGCGCCAGCGCAAGTGGGGCAGGGAATATGAGACAGCAGTGCGCGATGGGAGTTTCAAGCTGCCTGCCGCAACGGTCGTGCAGCTAATTCCCACCGAGGCTTGCAATCTGCGCTGTCCTTTCTGCAATCAGTGGGGCGAAAACGGTTACTTCCTCCGCGGCGTAAGGCACGCGACGCACATGGATGAGCCCAGTCTGGTGCGGCTGATGCAGAGTCTCTCACCGCGCGATTCTCTGATCAGCGTGCACGGCGGGGAACCCTTCGCCTACAAACACACCGCTACCTTGCTCCAACTCTTGCACGAACAGCAATTCGACGTGATGTTCTCGACCAATGGGACACTGCTCACGCCCCATCTGAAGCATTTGGCCCAGATAAGAAACCTGGGGTTTCTTCTGTCTATCGATGGCGATGAGGAGACCCACGATCGTATTCGCGGGAAGGGAACATTCGCTCGCGCCCGTCAGGCTATGGCTGCATTGTTTGATTTGCGGCGCGGGCAGGGAATGCCGCCGCCATTTGTCGTCATGAGCATTGTTGTTTGCGAGTGGACGACTGAAGTGTTGGAGAAAGCCTATGACGTAGCGCGCGACTTCAATGCCTTTGCCATCAATTACAACTTTCGCTGGTTTCTTACGGAGAAGGTTGGGTTGACTTATGAAAAGCACCTGGCGAAAGAGTTTGGACTGAAATCGTCAGGGGCCTGGCGCGGATGGATATCCCCCGATCATGAAAAACATGATTATGGCAACGTAGCCAGGGCGCTCGAGCGCGTGCTGCGCCGAAAGAGATTTCGCTTGTCACCCCCCTTTGTAATTACCACCCCAAGCCAACTGCGTGGTCAGGATTACGAAACCTACTTCACTGACTATCTGAACACATTTGGCAACGAGAGTTGCTTCATGCCGTTTTACTGGGCGCGGATCCATGCCAATGGTGATCTGATTTTCTGTCCGGGGCATCCGGACATCATCGCCGGCAATGTCTTTCGCGACGGATTCGTGGAGTCGTTCAATTCCGAGCTGGCTGTAAAGTTTCGCAAGCACATGCTTGGTAACCGTCTTCCGATCTGCAACCGCTGTTGCGGGCTGTATATGACAAATCCGGCGCGTCCATTTGAGCAGAAGGCGAGGCGACGCCTGGGCCTGCCAAAAGAAGTTACCACTCATTTGTCCTCAGAGGTGATGTGATGCTGATTTTAGCCTTGCTCTTTCTGGCGACACTATTCCTCGCTTACTCGAATGGCGCTAACGATAACTTTAAGGGAGTGGCTACGCTCTTCGGCACTGGCACTACTGACTACAAAAGCGCGATTGCCTGGGCGACTGCAACCACATTTGCCGGATCGATCTGCTCGATTTTTCTTGCCGAAGCCCTGGTCAGGAATTTTTCGGGCAAAGGATTGGTCCCCGACGCCCTTACCATTTCACCGGTGTTTCTTCTGGCCGTGGCAGTGGCCGCCGCATTGACAGTTATGCTCGCGACGGTCGCAGGCTTTCCGGTTTCTACAACTCACGGCTTGACGGGCGCCCTGGTTGGCGCCGGTCTCGCGGCCGTGGGTCCGCAAGTTAATTTCGCGAAGCTGGGAAACTCTTTCTTCGTGCCGCTGCTGCTTAGCCCGGTTCTTGCAGTCTTCCTTGCCACAGTGGTTTATGTTCTCGCTCGCTCGCTCAGAGTCAAATGCGGAGTGACTAAGGAGTGGTGCGTGTGTATTGGCGAGACTGAACAAATAATTCCTATACCTCAACCTGCCTCTATGCTTTCAGTCGCGCAGATCGTGTTGCCAGGCATAAGTATCGGAACGACCGAACAATGCGTACAACGATACAAAGGAAGCATGTTGGGAGTGAGCACGCAAAGACTGGTCGACTCTTTCCACTTTATCAGCGCCGGCAGCGTGGGCTTTGCGCGCGGATTGAATGACACACCAAAGATTGTGGCGCTGGTTCTGGTAATTAAAGCAGTCGGTATTCGCTGGGGAATGGTCGTGGTCGCTCTTGGCATGGCGGTGGGCGGACTTGTGAATGCTCACAAGGTAGCGATCACTATGAGCAAGAGAATCACTCCGTTGAATCACGGCCAGGGATTTATTGCCAATCTCGTGACCGCCGTACTCTTAGTCTTTGCAAGCCGCTGGGGATTGCCTGTTTCGACGACACATGTCTCTGTCGGCTCTCTGTTCGGGATTGGCCTCATCACCAGACAGGCCAACCCCCGTGTAGTGTCGGGAATACTGATGTCGTGGATCCTGACTCTACCAATTGCGGCGATCCTGGGTGGACTCGTTTACAAACTGTTGAGCGGCTGAGCTCGGAAAGGCCTGCGCCGCTGTCATTCTGGAGTAGTGACCTGGTTTGAATCTAAAGGTTCAAGTAAGCGCCAAGCGTGCGAAATGTAATCGCCCGAGGACAGGACTGGTCAAATAGAAAGCGCTGAAGGCAACGAGGTCGGGCGGTAGTTTGTTGCCGGAGGGGCGTTGCACAAAAAGTCAGTCAATCAGTTCGAGCGATAGACGAGCGAGAAAAGTGCTTTGCGGCTCGGCCGCCGCACAGTGCGGAAAGGCTCGACCTTTCCGAAGGCCTATTTCTTTCTTGAGGCCTCATGAATCGGAGGCGCAGCCTCCCAGTAATCTGAAAGAGACTGGTGCTATAAGGCAGAGCCGTACCGCACTGTGCGGCGGCGGAGCCGCGTTGAGCTATTCTCTTTCGTTCGTTGCGCAGGCTGCGGGTCGCAGACACTCTTTGTGCAAAGCTTGCCTGAGGTGTACGCCATGAAAAACTTATACACGATTCGCGACTACCTTCATTTCGGCGGCATGGTCTGGCGCGGCCGCCGCCGCAATCAGGCGTGGGGCAAGCAGTTTGAGGGATCCGTCCGCAACGGAAGTTTTAAGCTTCCTGCAGCTGCGGTAGTGCAATTCATTCCCACGGAAGGCTGCAACCTGCGCTGTCCTTTCTGCAATCAATGGGGCGAGAACGGCTATTTTCTCGCGGGCGCGCGGGAGGTAGCGACGATGGATGAAAGTGGCATGGCTAAACTCGTCGAGCAGCTTTCACCGCGCGACTCATTGATCAATATCCATGGCGGCGAGCCTTTCGCCTACAAGCATATCGACACCCTGCTGGGCGTGCTGGCCGAGCGCCAGTTTGACGTCCTTATCACCACCAACGGCACACTCCTCGGAAATCACCTCGAAGAGTTGTCGAGACTGCGGAACCTCTCGTTTATACTTTCAATCGATGGCGATGAAGAGACTCACGATCGCATTCGAGGGAAGGGAACCTTCCAGAAAACCAAAGATGGAATAACGCGCCTCTTCGATTTACGCCGGAGCCGGGGCATGCCACCACCACTGGTTGTAATGAGTATCGTCGTCTGCGAATGGACGACGAGCGTTGTTGAAAAAGCTTACGACGTCGCACGCGAGCTCGGAGTTTTCATGCTCAACTACAACTTTCGCTATTTCATGCCGGAAGCGGCAGGATTGGCATACGAACAACATCTCCAGGATGAATTCGGCTTGAAGTCGTCAGGTGCATGGCGCGGTTGGGTCGTACCGGACTACGAGAAACATGACTATTACGAGATTGCAGCGAAAGTTCGCCGGCTGCTGCGAGCAAAAAGATTCACGCTACGTCCCCCTCACGTGCTTACCGGACCCAGCCAGCTTCGCGGTAAAGACTATGAGAATTGGTTCACCGATTACCTGAATACCTTTGGTAATGAAAGCTGCTTCATGCCATTTTACTGGGCCCGAATTCACGCCAATGGCGATCTGATTTTCTGTCCGGGTCATCCCGACATCATCGCCGGCAATGTCTTTCGCGACGGATTCATGGAGTCGTTCAACTCCGGGATGGCCGTCAAATTTCGTAAGCACATACTGCAAAACCGATTTCCTATCTGTAATCGCTGTTGTGGGCTGTACATGACGAATCCGGCTCGTCCGTTTGAGCAGAAGGCGAGGCGACGCCTGGGCCTGGCCAAAGAAGTGACGGTTCATTATTCCTGAGGAGAGGGACATAAATGTGGCAACTCTCGAGCGCTTACATTGAAGAAGGCATCAGTGAGACCCACGAGACTAATCGCGCGCCGCTCAGTTTCTCTGCGCAACTTTATGTAGAGCATTCGCCTGCTGCGGTGTGGTCCTGCTTTTCTAACCTTGCACGCTGGGAAGAGTGGAGTCCTATTTGCCGCGGTTGCCGGTTGACCCATCCTGGCGAGCTGCGGTTGGGGAGTGTTCTCGAAATTCGCTTGAAAGTCGTAGGCCTGATTCTCACGGTCCCGGCCAGAGTAGTTCAATTTGATCCTCCCGAATCAATCACCTGGCGAGGTGAGAAATTCCGCATTAGGGCTAGCCATACCTATCGCTTCATACCCCACAATCAGGGAACAATGTTGTGCAACAACGAGACGCTGTCCGGAGCGCGCTTTCCGTTCACTGGATTGATCACGGCCTGGTATCGAATAGGTAAAGTGAGTAGCGAATCGCTCCAGTGCCTTGAACGAGAACTGCGCCGGGCTAAATTGAGGACAGGCAGATAATGCGCACGAGAAAGAAAATATCAATTGTTGACGCGGCTCGGCCGCCGCACAGTGCGGTAAGGCTCTGCCTTACCGGTGAGTCTCTCTCCGATTAAATGTCAGCACCTCACGCTGGCAGTCCACTTCACAAGACGGCGCTCACTACAGAACCGTGAGCGGTAGCGACCGGATGCTACGCTCAACCTCACCGCTTTAGTCAAGGTCAAGGTTCGACTTGGTCATACAACCAATAGGCAACGGCGTTGATTAAGTCCTGTTCAGTCATAACCTCTTCGAGCGAGTCTGCCG